>NZ_JAKDJE010000024.1 GCF_030454045.1 Psychrobacter sp.
CTAGGTCTTTTTTTCACCTTGCATTTGGTATTGCACTTCATGTGTTAATCTAAGTTTTATGAATGTCTATCTAGCAGAGGTGATTAGTGACGACGGTCAACGTCATCGTATTCGCTGCCCATGATGCCATCGTTCATGACTTTAGAGAACTCACGCTCATTTTCTTCATCGATATGACCGTCAAAGACGTCTTTTGTGCCCGCATTAGGATCGTTGTATAGCGCCAGATCCATTTTACCTTCTGATTTTGCCACGATAGTTGTCACGGCAGCATCACCGCCCACGTTGACAGCCGTACGTAACATATCAAGGATACGGTCCACACCCAAGATCAAGCCAATACCTTCGATTGGCAAGCCAACTTGCGCAAATACCATCGATAGCATGATCAGACCGACACCCGGAACACCAGCTGTACCAATAGAGGCCAGTACTGACATCAAGATAACGGTGAGGTACTCAGTGATACCCAGATCAATCCCATAAATATTGGCGATGAAAATAGTCGCCGTACCTTGCATGATTGCCGTACCATCCATGTTGATGGTGGCACCAAAAGGCACAGTAAAAGAGGCAACTGAGTTATTGACACCCATACGCTTGGTCACCGTACGCAAGGTAATCGGAATCGTCGCGTTCGAGCTTGAGGTACTAAATGCAAAAATCTGAACCTCACGCATTTTGCTCAAGAAGGTTCGGATAGATAGCCCTGAGAAGAGCTTTAGGATAATCATCATAGTGACGAAGAAGTGGAAAGCAAGCGACCCAACCAATACCGCCATATAGCTCAGCAATGACAAAATTAACTCAAAGCCTAGCTCAGACATTGCCTTGGCTAATAGCGCAAACACACCGTAAGGCGCTAGATTCATAATGATCGTCACCATTTTCAAGATGACTTCATTGATAAGCTCTAAGCTTTGAACCAGACCTTTGGCAGGTTTGCCCACCATCAAAATACTAATACCAATAAGGATGGCAAAGAAAATGATCGATAGCATATCGCCATTCGCCATCGCACTAATAGGGTTTGATGGAATAATATTAGAGAAGACATCAAGTAGCGGCGGCGCGGATGCTGCTTCAAACGTGGCTTCAGATTCGATATTCATCCCTTTACCGATGCCAAATAACGCCCCTAATCCAATGGCGGTTGCAATCGCAAGCGCTGTGGTAAGCATATAAACCATAAAGGTTTTGGTACCAATACGCCCAAGCAAACGGATATCACCGATACCACACACACCGCAAATCAGTGAGATAAGTACTAAGGGTACGACCAACATTTTTAGCGAATTGACAAATAGCTTACCAATAATGGCAAAAAGACCATTGGTGATATAAGTATTAACAAAGCTGCCTTCGCCATTTAATCCTGAGTAATTCAAAAATAGACCCAGTACGATACCGATGACCATGGCAACGATAATCTTGCCCGTCAGTCCCATATTTTTCCACATATCCATATCCTTTTTGTGCATAACAGCACTATAGTCAGTCTCACCTCAGCCTATGGATCGGTGTGGGTTTCTCTAACCATAATGCATGTTATGACTATTGAGTTCTTGTGATTATCACTCTATGTCACATTTTCGAGGATAATATAAAAGAATAGTTAAGGGCACTGCAAGATTTTTTTATCATTCAATGTCGTCAGGACGACCCTTGTTACAACTATGTGCCCATAAAATAGTCATTATTTATTCTAAATCGTTTGTTTCTGTTATGAAACAACATATTTATGAAAGACGCTTTAGGATGGCTTGATCTATCAAACCATTGATATTAAAACAACGTTATTGATTTAATATAAAAATAAGTCTTTGTAGGACAAAAAAGCCAGACAATCGCGTCGGGATTGTCTGGCTCTTAGAGGCTGAATGGACTAGGGTAGCTTGCTTTAGTACTTACAAGCCCACGTATTTATATTGACCTTTTATACCTTATCGTCTTCTTTGCGCGGTAGGGTTTCTTGATGACCCAAAGTACTCGTAGAGTGATCGTCCGATGCTGCATCTACGTCATCATCTGGTACGATATGGCGACTATGGTTGTTACTCATACGCTCATGAAGGTGTGACTCTGCATCACGGTGACGATGGTCAAGTGCTTCTGCTTTAGGATTTGATTTTGCAAAATCTGTCTGTGAGGTCATCTCTTTTGCGGTATCTTGTTCGCTGACCAGCTCCACATTACCATCAGTCTCGTAACCATGATTGGGATTGGCATCACCAGTGTGTTGCTCAGTGTCTGTGTCACTGTCAATCTCGTCGCTCATCGGTTGACCATCAACTGGGACACTGTCTTGATTTTTAGACTCTTTTTTTAGCTCAGCATAATTGGTCAGTTGATTGACTGCATTTTCGAGAGTATGTGGATTGTCTCGGTCTTGCGCCTCAGATAAATGCTGATCAAACACATCGGTCAATAATGAATCAAAGCGCATGGCATTATATTGAATCAAGACCTCAGCCTCTTCTTCAGTGATGCTATCGTTTTGACTGGCATGTACCACATGATCTTCAAAGGTTAGCCCCTCAAAGTTGTCTTGATGCTCCGCCTTTTTGAATTTCTGCCACAATGGTTCAATCTCAATCAATGTCTGATACGCGTGCTCCATACGGCCATTGACGTCGTCTGAGTCTGTATTGTAGTAAACCATCGTTTTTAGATAATCGCGGAACGGGTTGGCTGCAAAATCATCCATAAAGGTGTCGCCCAACTGGCATTTTAGCTCATCACTTGCTGGCGTAAAGATACGGCCACTTGGGAAAGTTACAAAGCTCACCACGTTGGCTGCCATACGATTCGGGAAGTTGGCAAAGAAAGACACAAATGCTTCTTGAATCGTATATAAGCTGTTTTGGAGTGCTACTTTGGCATGTAGACGCTCAGATTCTGATTTGCTGCCATGCTCATAAAATTGCAAAATTGCCGTCGCAATGAATAAGTGACTGTGAATATCAGCGAGACGACCAGATAGCATCTCTTTACGTTTGAGATCACCTGCCAATAGACCGAGCGCCATATCCGCAGTTAGGGCAAAGCTTGCGCTTAGGCGGTTGATGTGCTTGTAGTAAGGCCGCGTAAAGCCATCAGCGAAACGGGGCGCATCGCTACTGCCGCCAACGTAGCCGGCAACAAACGCTTTTGCACCGCGGTTGAAGGTATAGCCTAAATGTTTGAAGAAAAGCGTGTCGAATTTTTCAGTCGCTGCTTTTTTATCCTCACTCTGTAGCAGTTGCAGCTCATCGAATAGATAAGGATGACAACGCATCGCGCCTTGACCAAAAATCATCAGCGAGCGGGTCAAAATATTGGCACCCTCAACAGTGATAGATACAGGAATCGCTTGATAAGGTATCGCTAAGAAGTTACGTGGGCCCATCTGTACGGCACGACCACCAACGACATCCATACCATCATTGACCACACTACGCATGGTTTCGGTCGCATAATATTTTGCCATTGCAGTCATGACTGATGGCGTACCGCCTTGGTTTAACCCGCAAGTTACCAAATGACGGAACGCTTCTAACATATAAGTATTACTTGCCATGCGACTGGTGGCGTCCTGTACACCTTCAAATTTACCGACTGAGATTTTGAACTGCTCACGAACTTTTGAGAAAGCGCCGACAGACAGATAAGCCATCTCACTGGCTGAGGTCGATAGAGCAGGCAAGGAGATACCACGACCCACGCCCAAGCACTCCATCAGCATACGCCAGCCGCGGCCAGCGTTTTCGACACCACCAATGATATAATCTAAGGGGATAAAGACATCTTTGCCATCGACCGTACCATTCATAAATGGCGAGCCGATTGGGTTATGACGTGGACCCGTGATAACGCCTTCATGATTGGCAGGGATCAGTGCACAGGTGATACCGTAATCGGTTTTATCTGGATCACCAAGCAGACCTTCAGGATCATGCATCTTAAAAGCCAAACCCACGACAGTAGCGATAGGTGCTAATGTAATCCAGCGTTTGGAGAAGTTCATACGCAAACCAAGTACCTGCTCGCCCTCATGCGAGCCATAACAGACGACGCCTGTGTCAGGAATCGCACCTGCATCAGAGCCTGCCTCAGGTCCAGTCAAACCGAAGCAAGGTACTTCATCACCTTTGGCGAGACCCGGTAGCCAGCGCTGTTTTTGCTCGTCCGTGCCATAGTGCATTAGTAGCTCACCAGGACCGAGCGAATTGGGCACCATACAAGTCACAGCAGCGGTGGGGGAACGTGACGCAATTTTACTCATCACGCGGCTTTGCGCATAAGAGCTAAATTCTAGACCACCAAACTCTTTTGGAATAATTAAACCTAAAAAGCCATTACTTTTGATAAATTGCCACGCTTCAGGTGACAGCTCTTTATCTTTATGCTGGATTTGCCATTCATCGAGCATGGCGCATAACGTTTCTACTTCGTTATCAATGAAGCTTTGCTCTTCCTCTGACAGCTTTGGATAAGGGTAATTGGCAAAAGCCTCCCAATTTGGCGCTCCCATAAACAGCTCTTTTTCCCACCAACTGGTACCAGCATCCAGTGCTTCACGCTCCGTATCACTCATACTTGGCATTGCACCACCCAAAGCCTTATAAACAGGTTTGGTAATGAGTGATTGGCGCAGTGGAGTGATGAGTAAAACCAAGCAAAGCAGCGCGATGGGCACCCCTAAGAGGAGCGACCATGGACTGATAATGGCAGTAACAATAACCGTAATCAGGGCAACAATACTGCCCGTGACTCGTGATAAGGACAGCAAAAAGATGGCCAAGACCACAGCTAATTGAATGATGACTGCCAAAATAAACAAGCCAATTGCCATGACTATCTCCTGTGGGATACTAAATAAAAAGTGTGAAATATAAGAAAATAAAAAGATATGAACCGTTATGATTATTGTTGTGTTTTATAACAAACAGTTCTATCCATATAATAGTTGGCAGCATAAATAACCTTGGTGCTGCTAGCAGACTCTTGTACTGTATACGGCTAAAACAAAAGCGTACTGCGTCAGCTGCCATAGAACAAGCTACTAATATGAAACAGTTGTCGATGACTATCAAGAGCCAAAATGCTACGCTCTGTCGATAATATGTATCAGGTATCATGCCCAATAGACTCTAATGAGTAGGGTTTGCCAAGTAGCTCAAATTTGCTGACCAATTGAGTGGTCAGTGTCATGAACTAACCAAAAGGTATCAGATTGCTTTCGGCATAAGATAAGGTATCGTTACGTCCAACGATGATGTGATCGACCAGTGAGATATCTAGTAGGTCACACGCTTTTTTTAGCTCATAGGTCAGTAGATTGTCAGCAGCTGAGGGCTTGGCATCGGTATGAGGATGGTTATGCGCAATAATGAGCTGGCTAGCCGCGTGGCTTAGTGCGTGCCGGAGTACATGCTTGATACAGACGGAACACGATGAGATACCGCCTGTGAACAGTATCTCAAAGTTTAAAAGGTTCAACGCATTGTCTAGGCACAGTACGGCAAATACCTCACGGTGCTCACCGCGTAACTGGGTGCTGATGTAGTCTTTGACCACTTGCGAGCGCCCAAGTGCTTGACCTGTTTTGAGCTTACTATCCAGATAACGTGTGCCCATCTCGAGCGATGCCAATATCTGAGCGTACTTGGCAGGGCCCATACCATGGCAGGCGAGCACTGTCTGTTTTGGGGCCGCCAATAGCTCCGCTAAGCTACCAAACTGATCAATCAGATGGCGAGCGAGCTCAATGGCTGATTGCGACTGAGTCCCTGTACGCAAAAAGATGGCCAGTATCTCCGCATCAGATAAGTGAGCGGCACCGAACTTCAGTAATTTTTCGCGTGGTCTGTCATCTTCATGCCAGTCTTTAATCGCCATTGCCACTCCTTAAGAATAAATTGCTACTGATTATGTAGGGTAAATACGGAAAATTTTACCCAATTTATCTCATAGTTGTTACTATAAGCGCAATTTTATCTTTTCACTTTTTGATTGAAGCCATGCTTATGTCCAATATTGTGCTTGCTATTACTGGCGGTATCGCCGCTTATAAATCTGCTATATTTGCCCGCTTGTTGATTAAGGCAGGCTTTGATGTGCGCGTGATTATGACGACAGGCGCACAAGCATTTATCACACCGCTGACTCTGCAAGCGTTGACGGGTAATGAGGTGCATGTCTCATTACTCGATGAGCAGGCAGAAGCGGGGATGGGCCACATTGAGCTGGCGAAATGGGCGGACTTGATTGTGATTGCTCCTGCATCTGCCAATACACTGGCACGTCTCGCGATGGGTATGGCCGATGATTTGTTGACGACGGTGTGCCTTGCCACGACAGCGCCAGTCATCATTGCGCCTGCCATGAATCAACAGATGTGGGCGCATCCAGCAGTCAACTTAAACATACAAACCCTGCGTGATATGAGATATCAGATCATTCAGCCAGCCAGCGGTGAGCAGGCATGCGGTGATGTGGGTGCTGGGCGTTTGCCTGAGCCTGAGCAATTGCTGGAGGAGGTGCTTTTGTTCAAAGCGATGAATACGACGCCGCAATTGCTGTCAGGAAAGCGAGTGGTCATTACCGCAGGACCAACGGTAGAGGCAATTGATCCTGTGCGCTATTTGTCTAATCACTCTTCAGGAAAAATGGGCTTTGCGTTGGCACGAGCTTGCGTGGCCGCCGGTGCTGAGGTTGTTTTGATTGCTGGTGGTAAAGTGGCTTTACCGACGCCGCTCAATGTTACGCGGATTGATGTATTGTCTGCCAAAGATATGCTAATCGCTGCCCAACAGTGCGTGGATGGGACGCATAGTGCGCTCCCACTTATCTTTGAGGACGAGCATGATCATTCTCACGAGCACACGCATGACCATTCTCACACCCATGAACATCATGATGATAACCCAATCATCAAAGCAGATATATTTATCTCGACGGCAGCAGTGGCAGATTATCGTACCATCGATGCCGCACCGCAAAAAATCAAAAAAACGCAAGACGCCATGACGCTCAGTCTGGTCAAAAATCCTGACATCCTAGCGACAATCTCTCTTGCGCATCCAGCGCTTTTCGTGGTTGGTTTTGCCGCCGAAACGCAAGATGTCGAGCGTTATGCACGCGGTAAGCTGGCGGCAAAAAATCTGGATATGATTGCTTGTAATGATGTCTCACGAGCAGATATCGGCTTTGCCAGTGATGATAATGCCATGCAGGTGTTTTTCTCTGAGCGCTATGAGCGTGACGCGATAACCCTTGAAAAAGCCAGTAAAGACAAAATCGCTGAGCAGCTAGCCAGTATTATCGGTCAAGCAATCGGTCAACATTAAAATGACTCAGGAGGTAAGTGTACATGGCGTAGTCATGAACACTATGTACACTGGGCCTTACATGGTATCACCACTATGACAAATATAGCTGGCAACGATGACACTCAGATGCTCATTCTAACGTTGGTGTTCGCGATTGCCTCGCTATTGCATGGTATCAGCGGACTTGGCGTGACCTTGGTGACGACTACTGCGCTAGCAAGCATGTATCCGCTGCCGCACGCCATCGTATTGGTTATCTTCCCCTCATTATTGCTCAATACCATGACGTGGCTGGCAGGCGGTGAGCGCAGTGTTTGGCAAAACTTCATTTATTATGGCAGACGCTATTGGCTGCTTGCGCTCACAAGCTTGCTTGGCAGCATCTTGGGTGCTCAGTTGCTGCTGTGGATAAACAGTGCCTATATCCTATTGATGCTGGCGGCGGTCATTGGTTTTTATGTCACCAGTAGCGTGCTGGGCAAACAGATTCGTCTTCCAGATACCAAGCCTGTGTTGATTGTGGTTGGCTTTAGCGCGGGAGTTATTGGCGGCTCGACCAATGCGATGTCGACCATGCTGATGATGTATCTGCTCTCTGCCAGTGATGATAAAAACACCATCGCCAAAGTCGGCAACATGTGTTATTTCTTAGGCAAAGTGGCACAAATTATCGTGTTGCGTGAGCCGATTATGGCACTTACTGGCACCGAGTGGCAGCTGATTGCGATACTGAGCGTGGTCTCGGTCACGGCGCTGCTAGTGGGGATTCGTTTGCGTCGTTATCTACCGCACGCCCGCTTTCGTCAGCTGATTTTGGTGATTATTACCCTGCTGGGTATCCGCGTGGGTTGGCAGGGGATTACCGCGATTTTGTAAAACCAGCCGTTCAGCTTTGTAATATATTAATTGTTTAACGATTAAATAAATTAAGAATAATCGTCGCGACTACACTAACGATTATCATGGTAGCCACTGGGAAATACACCCGCGTATTGCCTGAGGTATGTTTGATATCGCCTGGCAGATTGCCGAGCCACGAAAAGGCATTGGGAAAAACCAGCCAAATGACCCCGACAACCACTAACACGATGCCAATCACAATCAGTATTTTTGCCATATCATCCTCGCCGTCTCTCTTATACCAGCTTTTTAATATCAGCTCTTTTATACCTATTACTTATCCAGCCATTAATCCGCTGCGGTATCAAAAAAGATCTGCTGGGCGAGGCGAAAGGTATTGCAGTGCGCCTCGACCACATCATCGATATCTTCAGAGTAGCCGCCGCCCATCACCACCGCGACAGGGATGCCGGCCTCTTTGGCTTGGCTGAGTACAAAGCGGTCACGCTCATAGCAGCCCTCGCGGGTCAGTGCCAACTTACCCAGCTTGTCCGTTGCCAACACATCGACCGCCGATTGATAAAAAATCATGTCGGGTGCAACCTCAGTAATCAAACGTGGTAGGGTGTCTTTTAATAACCCAAGATACGTCGCATCGTCTGTATCATTATCGAGCTCAATGTCTAGGTCAGAGACTTGTTTGCGAAACGGATAGTTCTTAGCGCCATGCATGCTAAAGACAAACACTCGTGGCTCATCCGCCATGATGCTGGCGTTGCCATTACCTTGGTGTACATCCAAATCGACGATTAAGATTTTGCTGGCTTCCCCGCGATTTAAGAGCAAATTACTGGCGATACAGACATCGTTAAACACACAAAAGCCTTCGCCATGATCGGCAAACGAATGATGCGTGCCCCCTGCGACATTCATCGCAATACCGTATTCTTTGGCATATAACGCGCATTGGTAGGTAGCGTAAGCGATATGCCGTCCGCGCTCCACCAGACGCGGTGTCATCTCAAAGCCAATTGGCCGCGCCTCTTTACGCGGCAGGGTTTGGGTTTTGAGCTTATGCCAGTACTCTGCTGTATGAGTGGTCAAAATCTCCTCTTCGCTTAAGCAGGCAGGGGCAAAGAAGTTATCTTGACTGATCGTGCCCTCGCTCAATAAACGCTCAGGTATCATGGTGTATTTTTGCATGGGAAAGCGATGCTTGTCGGGCACGCTATAGCGAAAAATCTCAGAATAGGCAATTTTTAGCATAAGAATTCTAGCTTAGTATTGATGGTTTTTTGATGAGTAAAAATAGACATAAGCGCTTGCTGTTCGGAGCGTCATCAAATCATTTGGCTATTGAACAAACTGCGTTGGCAAAAAAAACGCCCGCGCATCTGACTGTTGGCGTAGCTCTGTCAGTAATGTCGATATATCGTCAGCAGGATCTTGATTATTAATCAAATCACCAAACAGCTCGCTGGCAACAGTCGTCATTGCCACCACGCTTTGCAATAAATGTTCAATCGTATGATGATCAATCCCAACCGCTTCGACATCGATCGCGTTTTTGTAGCGTATCTCGCCATCATTAACATCCATCTCTAGGTTGCCAATCAGCATGTCATAGTTGATTTGAGTGATGAATAGCATAGCAGCATTCTGATGACTCTCTGGTATCAAAAACGGCAAAATGCCATAGATTGCCAATAGCTTATTTTTCTCTTGAACACGAAACAAATAACCACAGTTCATTTGCTTATGGCGCATCCGCAAAGATAAGTGATGCGACTGCTGGCTGTCATTGGTTTTGGGGCGACAATGCGTGTAGTGCCAATGCTTATCATTGAAGTACTGTTTTAAGCAATCAACGATGGGCGTCTTGTTATGATGTGGTGGGGCTGTGTTTTTTTCATCGGTTTTGAGCGTGGCATCAGGCGTTGGTAATTGATCATTGCCCGAATGAGAGCCGTCTACAGGGCTGATGCTGTCCGCTGCTTGAGTACTGGTATTAGCAGAAGCTATCCTGTTTTTCTTGCTCGCAGCATCAGTTACTGGCTGCGGGGCAGAAGCAGTCAGTAACTGTTTGATTTTTTGCCACAGGCTGAGTTTATCGTGTTGACTCATAATCGTATGCTGACAAGTAAGGGGTGTAAATTAATCGTGATTGAGCGCCAAGCCTTCTTTGATAGCAGGCTGGGTATAAAATGCTTGTAGCATCTCACGAAGATAAGCGCTCAGCCAAGGCGTTTTGATCGCATCAGACACGATCGGTAATAGGGCGGTAGTACATTGTTTCATGGCGGCTTCATCAATGTGCAGACTGGACACGATGGTTGCCATTGTGTCAGAGTGATGGTTGGTATACCACGTCTCAATACTGGCTGATACCAAGCTGTGCAAGTAGGGTGACAGTCGCAGACGATTGTAGCTTTGCTGAATGCTGGCTTCAATATGATCGATGCTGCTATTATCAGGTTCATCGTTCAAGTAGGTTTGTAGCTCGCTAATCGGTTGGTCTTTGATACGATCCCAGCCCATGATGAGCAAACGCGCCACTTCTTGATTTGATAAATGCGCTTGTGCATTGGCCTCAGCTCTGCGCGTCAAATCTTTAATATTACGATGTAAATATGTTTGCAGTTTTTCATCGAGGTTTCTGTTGGTTGCTTTCTCAAACGAGCTGCGGCCAAGCTTCATCAATTTACCAACGCCGCCCGCTTTATCAAGCGTGGTCTCCATAAAATCATTGATCGCATGGTAGAGCGTTTGGGTCAATAAATCAGCAAAAGTTTCATTGCCGACCAACGTATGAATGAGGACATTGCGCTGCTGCTCGTGGCTACCGATATAGTTGGCAAGGGTCTCAACTTGGTTGTCATCGACCAGCTCAGACAAAGGCACATTGTCATTAATAGGGTGATAAATAAGGGTGTGCAAAATGTCACGAATATCTTTGCGCATTACATCAGTCATCGGCTGGTTTAACAGCCAATCTTTCATCAAGTATTGCAAATGGTCACAGGTAATATATTTGCTTAAGGGCTGCGCGCCAAACCATTGCCATGCTTCGAGGGCAAGCGGTTCAGCCTGCTGCAACAACCATTGCTGCATAAAATCAACTTGGGCATCGATCAGGCTATCTATGGTCAAGCGGCTGGTTGATGTCTCTTTTGATAGGCTCATATCAGTAGGGCCGCTTTTGGTATCGGCGTCAGTTGTGTCATTTTGATTGTCTGGTAAAGTCTGCATAGATTTTGAAGTCATATTTTGTGGTTATCGTTTTTTTGAGGTCAGAGTAATCGACAATTTGTTATACTGTGTGTTTGTGGTGATCATAAGGTATTATGCCACGAACCTTGCCTTTGTTTGTGATGAATGTTGACTGCTACTTGATAAATAACCAGAGGTTTTGATGTCGGTTTTGGATACGCCTGTACTTACGCTTGATGAGCTGACGGTTCAACGCGGTGAAATACCGCTGTGTGAAGGGGTTACATTACATCTATCAGCGGGTAGCATTTGTCATCTGATTGGAGCAAATGGTACTGGAAAAACCACGTTGCTTATGCAGCTGGCAGGGTTGTTACCTGTGCTGACAGGGGAGGTGTCTTATCAAGGGCAGTCGTCCTTGCCTATCCAGCCTTTGTATGTCTCGCACCAGCTGGGTATTCATCCAAATCTAACCGTGGCACAAAACCTGACATTTTTATTGAATTTATATGGTATCACGCCAAGCACGACTGATATTGATGATGCGCTGACTTGGGTTGGCCTACAAGGGTTTGAGACCATCAGCTCGAGTCATTTGTCCGCTGGACAGACACGCCGTATTACCCTTGCTAGGTTGTACTTACTGACGCCAGATGTGACACCGCTTTGGCTACTCGATGAGCCCTTTACCGCACTCGATGTCGATATGGTGGCACGTATGGAAGCGCTACTGTGCGATTTTGCTCATGCTGGTGGCTCGATACTGATGACCAGCCATCAAGCCGTTGGTGTTGCCAATCAAATGCTCGACTTGTCTGACTATATGGTATAAGTGCGAGTGCCAGTAGTATCGCCAGTATAGGTAGCAGCATGGACAATGACAGAGCATTCCATACCCACCCAGACGAATAAGTGCCGTATCAGCCATGAGTGAAAAGACAAGTACTATTGCAGCCGCGCCGCGTAGCATCGGATTTATGCCGTTGTGGCGCCGTGAGTGGCAGGTCAAGCAGCAAGGGGCAGTGCAGTGGCTGTATCCATTGGTGCTGTTTTTGGTCATTATTACTTTGTTTCCGCTCGCCGTTGGCAGTGAGCCTGAGCTCTTACAGCGTTTGGGGGTATCTGCAGTGTGGATTGCCGCGCTGCTTTCCTTGGTGATGGGGGTTGACGGTCTATTTAAGCCTGCGCTCGACAACGGTACGTTAGCACAATTGGTGGTTGCCAAAGCGTCATTGCCGCTATGGGTGCTTATTAGGTTGGTCATTCATTGGATTTTTAGTAGTGGTATCGTGGCGATACTCAGTTTGCTGGCAGTCCCTTTATTTCAGCTGAGTTGGTTTGAGGCGGGAATACTGATGGCCTCTATTGTAACCGGCAGTCCGATGCTTTTGATGCTATCCGCAGTCGCCAGTAGTTTAACGCTGTCATTGAAGAATGGCGCGGTGCTAGTGCCTTTAATTGCTTTGCCGATGCAATTGCCAGTATTAATTTTTGCTACAGGCGCGGTAGACTTATTTGCGACTGGTTTAAATGGTTTACCCATCTTGGCGCTATTGCTGGCAGGAAGTATTATATCCGTCCTAGTGATGCCATGGGTCATTGCGCTGACCCTAAAAATGTCATGGCTCAATTAAGTACATTTGCGAAAGACTAAAAACTCAGTCTTCTAAATCCAGTTATCTGAGCGCCATGTATTATCATTGTGTTGAAAACGGGCAATTTTGCTATAATAGTCAATTGAATACGTAAATACGCTTTGTAGATTCTATCCAGTGTTTAACGTCAGCAGGTGAGTTGATCGTGTGCTTTATACGCCACATGCTCAAGACCAGTAAGCTGTGTAATAGGTTTATTCCCATGCCCAACCTGAATAACGTCTCATCTCCTAGCCTGTGGCAGCGCATTTGGCAGGGCTTTTTGACCACTGTAGGTACCAAGCAGTTTTTTCGAATCTTTAGCCCTTGGGTCAAGTGGCTCGCGATATTGGCCAGTATATGTTTGCTCATTGGAAGTATTTGGGGGCTTGCTTTTGCACCGCCTGATTATCTTCAGGGCAACAGCTACCGTATTATCTTTATCCATGTGCCCGCAGCCAGTCTTGCCATTTCTATCTATTTCTCCCTTGCCATATTGGGGGTGATTTACTTGGTGTGGAAGATTAAGACAGCCAGTTTGGTTGCGCAGGCATTGGCTCCGATGGGGTTTTTGCTCTGCGTGATCAGTTTACTCACAGGCTCCATTTGGGCAAAGCCAACATGGGGTACTTATTGGGTATGGGATGCACGCCTGACTTCAATGCTAATCTTAGCGTTCTTATATGCAGGGGTTATGGCGCTGTTTGCCGCGTTTGAGCACACAGCCAATCGTGGTAAGGCGGCTGCTATCTTATCGGTTGTGGGTGCGGTGAATTTACCGATTATCAAGTATTCAGTAGAGTGGTGGAACACCTTGCATCAAGGGGCAACCTTTAGCCTGACCGAAGCGCCAAAGATGTCAGCGGACATGTGGATGCCGCTGTTGCTCATGATTATTGGCAGCTACTTGCTGGTTGCGACAATGGCGATTTATCGTACGAACACGCTCATTTTGCATCGTGATCAAGGCAAGGCATGGGTCAAAGAATACATTCGTGCTCAACACAAATAACGGATAGGAACCTACTATGCAGCCCTATTTTTATAGCGTACCTGAGTTTATCGCCATGGGTAAGCACGGCGTTTTTGTGTGGTCATGCTGGGCGATCACCATCGGCATGATGTTGGCTTTTATCCTTTATAGTCGCAGACAGCGTCAAGCACTGATCAAGCAGCTGACGATTCAGCAAGCGCGTCAAGCACAGCGGACGCCTAAAGCTGCTCGGCCTATCACCAAGCAATCTGATTAAGGAATTATTTTAATATCAGGGTGTTAGCGTAAGAAACTATATCCTTTTGCTGACAAAAATATGACCTTGTCAGTCGGGGCAGGGCTTATTGATTTGTCCAAAAAATGCTACCATATAGCTATTATATCGGGAGGGCTGGTTGACTTATAGATCTCGCCATTTTCCCTTAAATATTGTCTATTTGATAATTTTATCGTTTATAAAGTAGCGACTCATCAATGAGGTAGTGGTATGAATGCAGTTCGTCGGAAAAAACTGACGTGGGTTATGTTTACGCTGGCAGGTGCAATAGTCGCCGTGATGTTAGTTATTTATGCTATTGGTCAGCAGACCGATTATTACTTTGATGCGACGGCCATCGCGAAAGGTGAAGCCCCTCAAGACAAGCGTATTCGTGCTGGGGGTATGGTGGTGGCTGGTAGTGTCCAGCGTGCTGCAGACAATCCACTAAACGTTGAGTTTGCGATTACTGACTTTCAGTCGACCGTGCCGGTCACTTATCAAGGTATTTTGCCAGACTTATTTGCCGAAAACTCAGGCGTGGTGGCTACAGGCAAGATGCAAGGCGATACCTTTGTCGCTGGTGAAGTATTGGCAAAGCATGACGAAAACTATATGCCACCAGAAGTCGCTAAATCAATGAAAGAAAACAATCGTAGCGGGGCAGTGCCTTCTTCTGAGCAATACAATCCTGCCCAAAGAATCCATGAAACGGAAACGTTACAACAGTAATTATCATAAGTATCAACCATATATAAAAAAGGCCACCGATTATCGGTGGCCTTTTTTTGAGCTGAGACTATTCAATCAATGATTAGTCATCCCATTCAGGGCTATAATCAGGATGCTCAATCTTGCGACCATCCGAGCTTGCTAAGCTGCCAATTCTCTCTAACTCTTCTGCACTTAGCTCGACGCCTACTGCATCTAAATTGCCTTGCAAGTGATCAGGGTTAGACGTTTTTGGGATGGCAACGCGGTGTTTGTCTGATAATATCCATGCCAATGAGATTTGTGCTGGCGTGACGTTGTGCTTATCTGCAATCTCTTTGATGATATCGTTATCAAATACATCGCCACGTGCCAGTGGTGAGTAGGCTTCAAGCAAAATATGATGATTGTTCAAAAATGCCTGCAAGGTATCTTGCTTGATAAACGGATGGAATTCTACTTGGTTCACAACGATTGGTACATCCGCATATTTTTTGGCTTCGATGATGTGATCAATATTAAAATTAGACACACCGATATGGCGGGTCAATCCTTGCTTTTGCAGCTCACACAAGGCAGGAATGGTTTCTGATAATGGTACACGATCATCTGGCCAATGCAGTAATAACAAATCAACGTACTCTACATCCAAATCTTCTAGAGACTTTTTAGCTGCAGCTTTGAGCTTTTCTGGCTCAAATTTCATGTCATCTGGAAAAATTTTGGTCGTCAAAAAGAATTTATCGCGTGCCACGCCGGATTGCTTGATACCTTCGCCCACTTCTTTTTCGTTGCCATAAGCTTGGGCAGTATCGATATGCTCGTAGCCCATTTCTAGGGCTTTTTTAACCACTTCTACGCAGTCTTGACCAGTTGATTGCCAAGTACCCAGTCCTAAAACGGGAATATTTGCTGGTCCTGCGGTACGAATATTATAATTTTTAGCGCTCATGCTGTTGTCCTTATTTTATTTATAATGTCTTATATGTCTTGAATGAAACATCGTTTCAAGCAGAGGTTTTAATATAATGAATAGTAGTAAAACTTAGCCAATATAGGCAGTTATTTAGTTAATCTAATAACTAAGTCTGTTTACTATAAGAAAAAATAGAGTAAAGTGGAAGAGCGTGTGACGCATCCCTACAAAGGACAAACAGGCTGTAACGTGAACTCGATAACCTGTTAGGATGATAGGAAGCTTAAAAAGAGGTAAGGTCAGCAAAACGAAGACGATAAAAAACGCCCACCACGGTTAAGTGATGAGCGCCTATAATCATTGAGGTACCTGTATAGCTGGGCACTGATGATTTTAGTGTCTTATTGAGCCGCGTCTTCTGTTTCTACCGTTTCAGTACTGTCAGTTTTAGCTACGGTATCAGTGCTTGCACTAGTGTCAGAACCCCAGATTTTTGGGTACTTGTAGCCAGGGAACGTTTCGTGAGCATACTTTTTGAAAGCCTCTGAGTTATAGGCGTTGGTGACATCTTCAACCCATTTCTTACCAGTATCAGCAGATTTGATCGCTGACCAGTTCACATAAGCAAAGCTTGCCTCTTGGAATAAAGCTTCAGTCAGCTTGATACCAGAGTCAGTTGCATAGTTACCGTTGATCACGGCAAAATCCACCTCGTCACGGGCACGTGGTAATTGGGCAGCTTCTAGCTCAACGATGTCGATATCGTATTTGCTGTTGTCAGCGATATCCGCTTTTGACGCTGTCAGTGGGTCGATGTCGTCTTTTAGTTTAATCCAGCCAAGATCGTCCATCATGACCAACGCACGAGCAAAGTTACTTGGATCATTCGGCGCAGAAACACTCATGCCTTTGAAGGCTTCATCTAGGCTAGACTTTTTGCCTGAGTAAATGCCAAGCGGGGCAGTTGGCACTTGGAATACTTCAACGAGATCAAGGTTGTTCTCTTTCTTGAAGGTATCAAGATATGGCTTGTGCTGGAAGATGTTGATGTCCAAGTCGCCTTCTGCCAAGGCAAGGTTGGGACGAACATAATCAGTAAATGCAACTAACTCAACCTCATAACCCTGAGCTTCAAGTGTGCCTTTTACTTGGTTACGAACCATATCAGCAAAATCACCTTCAGTCGTACCGATAACAATTTTGGTGTGTTCAGGATCAATGTCACTAGTGCTCGCAGTTGTTTCTGCAGTGGTACCTTCAGTGACAGGCTCTTGGTTTGCTTCTGGCGCTGATGAGTTGCTGCAACCAACTAAGACCAAACCTGATACGCCAACCGCGGCAAATGCAGTGGCTAACTGACGGCTGATATCTGTTAATTTCATAATACGTCCTTAATAATGAATAAAATTGAATGAAACATTTATCGTCTGAACATTAAAAAAGCAACATTATAGATAGTAATGCTGCTTTTGTTTAAGCGCTGAGATAAGGGTTGAGTGTTGCCAAAAATAAACTGAGTCGTTTGCAATGTCAAGCACTCTCTAATGTGGTTTAGCGTTTGTCTAAGCGATTGGCGAGCCAATTGCCAGACGCTTGAATCGATATCACCATCACTGACAACACCAGCACGATAAAAATCATCACCTCGGTCTGATAGCGATAATAGCCATAACGAATGGCCAGATCACCTAAACCACCACCGCCGATCATACCAGCCGCCGCTGAGTAAGAAAGCAAGCTGATGCACAAAATGGTGACTGATAGTACCAATCCTGAGCGCGCTTCATTGAGCAGTACTTTGATGATGGTAAAAGGTCTGGCGCCCATCGATTCGGTCGCTTCAATAATACCGCGCGGTACTTCACGTAAATTTTGCTCAACCAAACGGGCAAAATAGAAGGATCCTGCAATCGCAAGGACGAGAGAGGCTGCGATAGGACCGATGCCAGTACCGACGATAGCTTTGGTAAACGGACTCATCGCAATCATCAAAATCACAAAAGGGAAGGCGCGCATAAAGTTGGTAATGGCGCCAAGTACGCCATACAGTGTCTTGTTTTGCAAAAATTGTCGGTCACTAGACAAAAACAAGAATACGCCAAAGAGCCCACCGATAAGGATGGCGACCGTGGTTGAAATACCAAGCATCACGAACGTATCAACAAACGCGCTCATAATCTCTTTGCGTAGGGCAAGCAGCTTGTCTATAGAGGCGGATAATTCAGTACCAGTTAACATATTTATTTCTCCTGCCTCATTAGTCCTCAACGACTAAACCTTTGCCAATCGGGGTAGTTGCTTGAATCAGACCATCGCGCACATCTGCCACTTCTAATAGCTGGCCTTGATGGAGTAATGCCGCGCGATCACAAAGTCTGCGAATGACGCTCATCTCATGGGTAACGATAACGATCGTCACGCCAAGTTGCTCATTGATATCACGCAAACAAGTCAGCAAGCTGCGAGTCGTTGCAGGGTCGAGTGCACTGGTTGGCTCATCAGCCAGCAGTACTTTTGGACTTGGGGCAATCGCGCGGGCGATACCGACACGTTGCTTTTGACCGCCTGATAGCTGGGCAGGATAATGACCGGCTCGATCTGTCAAATCGACAATCTCAAGACATTCCATAACGCGTTTATGAATATCGCGGCTAGGGTAGCCTGAGATTTTTAGATTGAACGCCACATTGTCAAAAACGGTTTGATTAGACATGAGATTGAACTGCTGAAAAATCATACCAATATTGTGGCGAGCAATACGCAGTTCACTGGCAGATAGCGTGGTCAAGTCAGTACCGTCTATCACCACTTGGCCTGAATCTGGACGCTCAAGCATGTTAATCAAGCGCAGCAAGGTAGATTTACCTGCGCCTGAATAGCCCATTAGACCAAAAATCTCGCCTTGTTTGATAGTCAGAGAGGTTGGCTCAACAGCGGTAAACCAATGCGGTTTACCGTCTTTGTCTTTGATAGATCGGTCGCTTAAGAACCTTTTGGTCACATCGTTTAAGACAATCATGTCATTCATGGAGGGCTCAAAATTCAATAAATTTTTTGATAGTTATTGTTCATCGTGATACTGCTCTTACTGTATAAGCAGCCAACGAAAATAAAAACAGGCAATAACTGTATAATAAGGGGCGGTAATATAGCATATTATCAGGCACTTTGGATATGCACATCCGTGACTGGCTTATGATGAATAGCTATTAAGGAAGGAATGTTTGAGGGGTATCAGTGGGATTAATATCAACAAAGCAACGTATTTTCAAATATAGCTGACTACTCATGCTGATTGTAATGAAGGTCATGCTTGATAGGAATGGCAACTAAGAATCTTGTATGGCCGTTGAGGGTATCAGTAGTGATCCGTCCTTGATGAGCGGTGACAATCTGAGAAACTAAAGAAAGCCCCAACCCTGACCCTTTATTTTTTTGCTGTAACCGTACGAAGGGACTAAACACTTCTTCGCGTTTCTCTTCAGGAATACCTGTGCCTTCATCAATGACTGCTAGTACTGCATATTTTGGTAGTGGACGCACCGGCTCAGCTTTTGCCTTTTTGAGATGCTTGGCAAATAAGCCTTCTTTGCGCGGTGTGGCTGCGGCATCACCAGTCGCTTTCGTGCTAGTCTTGGTATTGTCTTTGCCGTTTTTGGTATTAGTGATATCGGTGGTTGTTTTGTCAGTGGTTTGATGTTCGCGATCATTTGTACTAGGGTTGGTCACGTCCTCTGTAGGTTGAGTCGCATTAGCGCTTACGGACTTATCACGAGACTCGTTCGCCTTTACTGTTTCTTGAGCATCAGTATCAGGGACCACCTTCCACACCATCTTTCTGATTCTATCAGCAAGCTCATTGGTATAGTTTTGATAATTGGCAAAGACAGATAAGTCATTCGTCGTTTCTGATAGGCTGTCAGCATCAACCGCGGTGTTAGTACTAACTACATCAGTAGCCATCTTATTAGCGTCAGATGCTATGACGTTTGAGTCAGGTTCCATGACATCCGCATTTTTGCCTTCGCTGATCGCGATACTCTCGCCGTTCTTATAGATCGGTGGTGCAGGGAGGGTGGCGACTGGGTTTACTGATTCTGCTTTGTCTTTATCATTCAGATCCGTGCTGTCAAGTGTAGAGGAAGCAGGCGACTGCTCATCTGTAGTAGTGTTTGGATGCTCCTCATAAGAATCAAAATCACAGCTGTTGTAATCGGTGAAGCTGTTAGAGAGTACGGTTTGTAAGAGGTAATCAGGTACATCACCAGCCTCTTCTATGGTTTGAACACCATAGAGCAAGACTGTCACGGGCGGCTTGCCATGAAGCATGGCATTGGTCAAAAGGTTGCGAATGAGATGAGTCAACATTGATGATTGACCATCAATCATGATGTGCTCACCAATCAACGTGGCTTCAGGATAGTGCTGACGTTCTTGATTGACCAAATCGTATAAATCCAAGTTTTCGATTTGCTGTAGGGCATGACCTGCATCCAGACGACTAACCAACAAAATGCTTTCGACCAAATCATTGAGGCCTGATAAGTCCCGAGTGATGGCATGAGCGCGTTTATCAAACTTGGACTTGGTATCTGCTGGCAGCCCGCTTGCCAACATATCCATCATCTCAATCTGCAAGCGAATACGAGTAATCGGCGTGCGTAGTTCATGAGAGGCGTGCGCCAGTAGTAGATTATTGGCATCGACAAGATGTTCAATTTTTTGTGCTGCTTGGTTGAACCCTTTGGCCAGCGAGGCAATTTCATCATTACCACGAGCGTTCACTCGTACCGTAAAATCTCCATCGCCCAACTGCGCCATTTGCTGGCTTAATTGATCAATACGCCACGTCATTGTACGGGCAATCAGCCACAACACTCCTGCCATAATAATGAGCAGCAGCAACGTACCTGTAAACAGATTAAGGGCGGCAGAGAGAACCGGTTTTTTGGGTGGTAGGCGTGACTCATACAGCAAGGTATAGCCTGTGCTGCTATACACTTGAGCTTGCTTGGTCGGAGACGTATCGGCAAGAGAGGGGAATACACGTGAAAACAATGAAGGCGTAGGTGGTAGCTCTAGTGGCAAGTCGCTATTGTCAGTTTGCATCAACAACCGACCTTCGCTGTCGTACAACCCCATTTTCGCCTGCAAAGACTCATCAAAAATATCAAAGCTTTTTTTGACAACAGCTAGCATAAATCGAGACTGTAGACGATTGTCCTTACTGATAGAGATGTTTAGCTCATGCAAAAAGGGATCGATCTGCCCCAAAATCTGCGTAGCCAGTACCTCTGATCGAATACCTGCGTCTTTATCATGTACCAGCTGAGTTAAAAGCACCATCGCCACAGCAAATAAAATAAGTGCCAGCATAACGCTGGCAAATAGTTTGGCAAATACGGAACGAAAACCCAATTGCTGCATGAAACAATCTCTATGATAAAACACAGTTATCGGCTGACATCGATGAGATCAGTGACGGTCTGTCAACTCATCTATTTTGGATGATTAAACCTGATCAGTGGCAAATTGATACCCAACACCGCGTACCGTAATGATGCGTTTTGGTTGACGCGGATTGTCTTCAATCAACGCACGCAGACGTGAGATATGGACATCGATGGCGCGATCAATATTGTCTGAGCTGTCATCGTTTGGCATGGCTTGCCACAGCTGTTCCCGGTTCAGCACCTTACCAGAGTGGGTGGCAAAATAATGCAATAATTGGAACTGATGCGTGGTTAGACGTACAGGCTCGTCATCGATCGTGACTTCATGGCTATCAGGGAATACACTTAGGCGACCAAACGTCAGACTGTCTGATTGGCTATCTGCTTGATTGGGCTGCTCGTGACGGCGAATAACCGCGCGAATACGGGCAAGAAGCTCACGCGGCTCGAATGGTTTGGCGATATAGTCATCAGCACCCATCTCTAAGCCTAATACGCGATCTGTCGTGTCCCCTTTTGCCGTTAGCATGATGATCGGTACTTTATTGGTCATATTATTTTTATTACCGCGAATTCTTTGACAAACTTGCATGCCATCCATATCAGGCAGCATAAGGTCAAGCACGACCAAGTCAATATCACGGTCTTTGGTATCTAATAAATCAAGACCTTCTTGACCTAAGCCTGCATGATGGACGTCATAGTAATTCATGGTCAAATAATCGCTGATTAGCTCTGCTAAGTCTGGATCATCTTCAATCAATAAAATCTGCTTGCTCATGGGGTATCCTCTAATTGTTGTTATAAATTGTCAAAAGTTCAATGTGCGCCAGTCGCAAAATCATAACGAGTGGTGTTTTTATTGCATGATATTACATCATTAAAAATTAAACGTTAGATCTTTCGGTATGATTCTCTATTGCAAAAATAAAAACGATAAATACTCGGCTGGCGCTATATATAATAGGACTATATTGCCTAATGTTGCTGTTACAAAACAAGATAGGCTTTGTTAATGTTTCTACGTAATGTAACTGTCCGCGCAAAATTCTACGACACGATGACCTTTTTTCCTTGAGAGTCAATAGGTAAGTCTGCCAAGCAAATCAAGCTATCGTTACTGACACCTGCAATCAGATACTGCTGTGTGGTCGGGTCATACTCCACAACTTCAATAGGCTGACGTGTCAAACGCTGGTCTTGCCCAATAATCCAGACATTGGCGGTCAACGGTTTAAGCGGCATGTATGGTGGTTTTTTCAACTCTGTTAAATTCACATCATGCAACGCGCGTTTCGGTACGATAGTACCTACGTCTATTTGGCCATAATTGACCCGTCCTGTAACCATCATTTCTGGTTTTAGTTTGTTACGGCTGGCTTCGTTTTCGATCACATTCACATAGACCAACAGCTTTTTCGGTGGGCTGGTGGGAACAAGTTTACTGACCTGTCCCGTAAACTTATCCGTTAGACTCTCAGTAGTAAAGTTAACTGTCTGACCAACCGAAAGCTGGGGTTTTGCTTGGATAGGTAACGTCGCCATAAAGTGCAATTTGGTCTCATCACTTAGCTTTAAAAGGGGCGTGCGCGCGGCCGCTTTTTCCCCAGCTTTGGCGTATAGATTCTCTACACGTCCTGAAAAGCTGGCGGTTATTGTCACAAGATTATATTGTGCGGTGGTTTTTTGCGCTTTTGCTTTTGTGTCACTCGCATCAGCACTATCATCGCTATCTGTCACATCGCCTGCTGCTAACGATTCTGTGTTATCAATCTTATCGCCATCAATGTTGTTGCCATTCGTATCAGTACGATTATTAGCAGGTGATGTCGTAGCTTCTGTAGAGCCAGAATCCTCTTTAGTTTCTGGCACATTTTCTGGTGTCATATTAGTGACAGAGTTTGTCACTAAACTCTCGTTAGCAGAAGACTCCTGTGTAGGACTTTCTACTTTTGCGGTAGCATTATTGTCTGCGACCAGACGTTTGACAATCAATAAAGGCATACCTTTTTCTACCCATTGTCCTTCGCTCACAAACACTTTTTCAATATGGGTTGGATGTACGGTAACGAGTTTGGTTTGCTTGATAGGCTCAATGCTGCCTTGTAGGCCCAGACTTGGCTGATAACGTGAAGATTTTATGCTGAGTATATGCTCTGGTGTCATAGTGACGCTATCACTAGTAATGACAACGGGGGAGTCTGCCGTTGTTTTAACCTCAGTTATGCCAGATCCGTTCTCAGGTGGTGATGGCTGACAGGCAGCAAGCAACAAAGCGCTGAGCAGGTAGAGGCTTTTTCTTGAGTATATAGAGGCTGTCATGGCAATCACCGTTGTAGTCATTGTTTTATTATATAGTGAATTGACCTAGGGTGGAACGATTGCACCATACACATCAACCTCAAGTAGGTCAGGGGTTTATATCAAATAGGCAGATAAGAATGATAATTTGTTAAGTAAGAACAGCGATTTATGGTACTCGCTAGTCTTAACATTCATGTTTTAATGACTGGAAAACCATGAGTAACTGTGCTAAAACAAACATAACGAAAGACAGTGATACATTTTTATCACAAAAGAAAATTATTCAGCAATGTGTTTATCGATTCTATATAATGCAGGAATATCATAACGTTGCTCACGTCATGGGCTAATAGGCTCTATTAAAAACAGTGATCAATGGCAGAAGTGTTGAGTGTGCTCAGGCATAGTACAGTTTTATTTAAGGCTTATAAGCGTTAAAAAATAGACTAAAATGCGAAGAATGGCACTCGATTTCATGAGCGTATTGCTAATAAAGTGCGTATAGTAGCTCATGTTAACGCTGTGTTTAATTGACAGACACTGATAAAAAGGTATTCGCTGTTATAAAATTTTAATGAAATCTCAGTTTTTGTATTGGTTCAATATTGACTGATATCATGGTTTGAGAGGCGCGTTAGAGCTTTATAAGGACAGAGAGCCTTACGAATAAATAGTCGTTCATAGGACAATGATAATGGAAAATAATTTTGATGGTTTAAAAGTAATGGTGATTGATGACTCAAAGACCATTCGCCGTACCGCAGAAACCTTGCTACAAAAAGCGGGTTGTGAAGTAGTGACCGCTATAGATGGCTTTGATGCTTTAGCAAAAATTGTTGATAACAACCCAGACATTATTTTTGTCGACATCATGATGCCGCGCCTAGATGGTTACCAGACTTGCGCACTCATAAAAAACAACCCTGACTATGCGAATAAGCCAGTGATTATGTTGTCATCTAAAGATGGTCTGTTTGACAAAGCACGCGGCCGTATTGTCGGATCTGATGAGTATTTGACCAAGCCATTCAGTAAAGATGAGCTTTTTGATGCGATTAACCAGTACCGTTGATCACCCTTACGGACTTATATATTTTGCTTGCTAAATTTATAGGTGATAGTCGCGTATTTTAGTGATTGTCATGAATATAGCTCATTGACAAGTCTTTTAGGCATTATTTTCAATCGTTTTATATCAACAATATATCCACTTGGATATCTGAGAAAATAAAGGAAATTTCTATGACTACAATTTTAGTCATTGACGACTCGCCATCAGAAATGGCGAAATTTCGCGACATGCTTTCTAAAAATAACTTTCAAGTACTAGAAGCATCAAATGGTGAGCAAGGTTGTCAGATGGCAGCTGATCACCTACCAGACGTTATTTTGATGGATGTGGTCATGCCTGAAATGAATGGTTTTCAAGCCACGCGAAAAATCACTCGTGGCAAAACCACCTCTCATATACCTGTCATTATGATCAGTACCAAAAATCAAGAAACTGATAGAGTGTGGGGTAAGCGCCAAGGTGCCAGAGAGTATATGAATAAACCAGTCGATGAAAACGGATTGGTCAATATGATTCGTAAAGTGATGGAGTAACTTGTGGCCTCTAGAGGATTTATCGAGCTTCTGCGTCTAGCAGATTTGGCACGTGCGCGCAAAAGTGGTCGCCGCGGTGGACAAGAGTTTGATTGGCAGGGTGTGGTATTTGAGATTGGTGGGCAGCGCTTAGTTGCCCCGATGGGTCAGGTATCAGAGATACTATCTATGCCAGAATATACTAGCTTACCTCTAGTCAAGCCTTGGATGCTAGGTATTGCCAATATTCGTGGGCGACTATTACCGCTAACGGATTTGTCTTACTTTTTGCAGGTTCCAAGTCGCTTACCACAATTGAACCAGCGCAAAGTCATGGTGATTGACCATGACAATATTTTTTCAGGATTATTGGTTGATCAGGTGCTGGGTATTGAGCAGTTTACTCAGGAGCAATATCGTCCAGAAGCTATTGATCCTGACTCACCATTTGCACCTTATAATCATGGTAAGTTTTTGAAAAATGAACAGGAATGGTATGTTTTTATGCCAAGCCTGCTCGCACAAGATCTACAATATTCAGATGCTGCGATATAGTCACTGACAGTAAAAGACTTATCTATTCAGTAACGACAGATTAATAGCGGCTGACACGGTACTGTTGGATGTCAGCACTTATACAGGCTTTGCTAATCATTGTTTTGATAACAATACGATTGTCAAAGTCAGTCACGTTAAGACTTTGACGATTGTTTGAAAGGAATACGCAAGATGAGTGATGTTAAGAGAAAACCTGTAGCTGGTACAAGCAACACAACCCCAGAAGGCAAAGAGGCCAATAATACGTGGAAGCTATTATTGGGATTTTTTATTCTGCTGAGTATGGTCTGTGTCGTTTGGTTGGCTAAAGCAGTATTATCGGTGAGTCAAGACTTTACTAACTTTAATCAAACAATTGTTTTACCAGCACTTGTCTTTGCTATTGGTGCTTTTGGTATTATGTTTGCCTCGTATCAGTTGCTCAAGCAGCGCGGTGGCTCAGAGCGTTTGCTCATTGAGAAAGAAACCTTACGTCGTCGTCAAGAAGCAGAAGCAGAGTCTGAGCGAGCTCGTCAAATACAAGAAGAAAACGAACGTAACCAGATCGCTATTCTACGGCTACTTGATGAATTGGGTGATTTGGCAGAAGGTGATCTGACAGTTAATGCAACCGTATCAGAGGACTTTACAGGGGCGATTGCCGACTCAGTCAACTTCGCGATTGACCAGTTACGTCAGCTGGTTTTGGTGATTAACAGCACCGCCGACCGAGTTGCAAAGTCTTCAGATCAAACACAGATGAACGCGGTTGAGCTTGCTGAAGCTTCTGAGCACCAAGCGCAGGAGATTGCTGGTGTATCAGCTGCTATTAATGAGATGACCGTCTCAATTGACCAAGTTTCAAATAACGCGGCGGAGTCGGCGACGGTTGCACAGCGATCAGTTGCCATCGCCTATAATGGGGCTGAAGTTGTACAACGTTCGATTGAAGGTATGAACGTAATTCGTGACCAGATCCAAGAGACATCAAAGCGTATCAAACGCCTTGGTGAGTCTTCGCAAGAGATTGGTGATATCGTTGGTTTGATTAACGATATTGCAGACCAGACCAACGTCTTGGCATTGAACGCCGCTATTCAGGCATCGATGGCAGGGGAGGCAGGGCGAGGCTTTGCGGTCGTTGCTGATGAGGTTCAGCGTCTAGCTGAGCGTTCAGCAAATGCAACCAAGCAGATTGAGACCCTAGTAAAAACCATTCAGGCGGATACCAACGAAGCGGTTATGTCGATGGAGTCAACGACATCTGAGGTGGTACGCGGTGCACGACTTGCAAAAGATGCGGGTGAAGCACTAGAAGAGGTACAGAGTGTCTCTAACACATTGGCGGACTTAATTCAGAACATCTCAAATGCTGCATTACAGCAGGCTGAATCTGCTGGTCACATCTCTCATACCATGGATATTATTCAAGATATTACTTCACAAACCTCATCCGGTACGCTTGCCACAGCACGTTCTATTGGTGAGTTGAGTGAAATGGCTGCAGCCCTACAAGAGTCGGTTACAGGTTTTAAAGTATCCAATGATGATGAACTGCTAGATGATGATATGGTTAATTCTGAAGAAAATTTATCAGAAATTGTTTAATTTTTAGCTTTGATGGTAGGTCAGTATTAATACCTCTTGTCGCTCTTTTTGTTTAAAGTATTAATCAACACGCTGTGCAAGTGCTGATACTGTACAGCAGCAATCATAGCAGGTGACGTGAAAAACCATATGCAACCAGAGATGGCTCTATTTAAAACATTCGAACCTGTATGGGGTGATGAGATGCTACAGGACGATAGTGCTAATTTGCGGCAGTGGCAACGATATATAGAGCAAGAGATTGGCTTTGTCTTACCTGATGTGCAGTTACAATGGTTGACCAATGCTATTGACCACACAGCAACATTAAACGGTCTCAATATTCACCAACTATGGTGTCAATTACCAAAGAATAGTGAGATTCGTCAACAGTTATTAGACAAAGTGCTCATTCATGAGAGTCGCTTTTTTCGTCATAAGCCGTCTATCGATTTTGTCACACGATATGCAATAGACAAGTGTGCAGATGACAGGAGTAAGCCCTTTCGCATTTGGAGCGTTGGATGTGCGAGTGGTCAAGAGGCATGGTCGCTGGCGATGAGTCTGGCAGCGGAACAGTTGTCGTACTACGCCATACTGGGAACAGACGTGAGTGAGCAAGCCATCACAAATGCAAAGCTTGCTCAGTATGACAACAGACAGAAATTTCTGATTCCTGAGCAGTGCCAGCAGTTTGTATTTCCTGTCGCCACCAAAAACGCAAATTATAGGCTAAAGGGAACGGACACCACTGATAAAACAGAAGCGTATATCAATACTCATGTTGATTGGCAAGTAGCATCAGATTTAAGACCCCATGTTAATTTTGCTTTGCACAATGTTATTGAGCAAAAACCACCCACTTCGCATCTTCAAAATGTGATTATCTGTCAAAATATGCTGCTGTATTTTCGTAAGTTTGATCAGCGTGATATTTTGGCACGGCTATCAGAGCAATGTGCGTTAGAGGGTTATATTATATTGGCTCCAGGTGAGGCGTTGTTTTGGCGTCCTTCGAATATGCGCCGTATTGCGCACCCACAGGTTAATGTGTGGCAAAAAATCAGTGCCTAAATTAGTGCCTAGACGAGTTAGGATGAACCTATGAAAAAGCAGCCCAATGACATAGTGACGCTTGAATGGTTGTCGCCACTGCTCAATCAGCAGTTATCACAGATATCTGCTGGCTGGCAATCAGATGCTGACATCGCTAGTTATGAGCAGATGACATCGCACTATCATCAAATCAGCGGCGCGCTGACCATGATCAGCCTTCCTCTACTATCAGATCTTGCTCACAAGCTAAGCTTACTATCAAGTTTAGGAGGTCGAGATGATTTTACAACTAGAGTCTGTCAAATAGGTCAGTTTTCGCACCAGTTATTGCAGCGTGAGCTTAATCAATATGCGCGTATAGGCAACTACAATACGACGCTAGTCAACAACGTGACCAATGAGCTCACTCAGGTATTGTCGCAACGAGGCATAGAAACGGACGTATTTACAGGTGCTGCTCAGTATGAACATCTAAATAATGATAGTCATGATGATATCATCACTAGTATTGAAGTAGCCGTTCCTATCAGTCAAGTGACGACCAGTCTAGAAGAGCACCACTATCAGCAGCTCTTACTGGTATGGCGACAGCAAGTAGAAAAATTACTTGTCGCCAATGCCAATCATATATCTTTATTACAAGTCTTAGAAAAAGTGAGTCAATACTTATGGCAAACGACTCAAAACAATGATGTACAGCGCCTTTGGTATTTGACTCAGTTATGGCTAAATGATCTTGCTCACAACGAGACTCCATTACCTGAGCATTACGCGACCCTGTTAGGTCAGCTGGATCACGCCATAGAGTCTTGCACTCAATCAGCTCAATTATCCTCACGCCTTATCAAAAGTCTGACTGCCAGTGTTTATATTCAGCTTAGTTATTTGGTCAATAATGGCGAGCGCACGCAGGCGATCTTAAATGACGTATCAAGGGTCGAGCCTACGACCTCACGTTTTTTAACGCGATTACTCAGTGAGCTTGAAGCTCTTATCTTTACGATAGATAATCCAGATAAGCTATCAACTTCTCTACATCACATAAAGCGCCAGCTTGAGAATCGAGGCTGGGCACAGTATGTGTTGCAAGTTGAGTCGATTCTGATCGATATAGAACAAGCACGCTCGTTAGAGACCGGGTTTGGACAAGCACAATGGGACATTGAGCGCAAGCTGCAAGAGCTATACAGCGATATCCATGATATTGAGCAGACCATATCACTTAAGATTGGAGATACTGCCTCCTTTGCTACTATATCTGAAGATGTTGGCAGTGCTAATAGCACTATGGAGTCTGTTTCCACTGATGGCGACCTACGTGAATTGCGTATTGCAGTCGAAGACGTTAAGCAAAGCTTTAATGAGTATATACAATGTCAAAACATTCAGTCGCTACCCTCTACCGCTGACTTTGACAGAATCAGCCACGCTTTTGATGATATGGAAATGCCAGTCATCCGGCAAACCATAGACAATATTGGTCATATATTTACGCAATTACATGTACATGAGATTGCTGTGCTTAGCTGGGATTTGGCGCAGGCATTGGCAGAGAGTCTGACCTCTATCGAATTACTACTTGATTATCTGGCTCAGCAAGTCTTTGATCAAAAACTTTTGACACAGGCAGATGAGTATGCCAAAAAAGCCTCGCAGCTGCTTGATGCGTATATAGAGTCGCCAGAAATGGCTGAGTCATGGCTGATACAAAAACCAGCCATAGCAAACGTGCTTCGCTATGATGATAGTGGTGAGATACCACCTGTGTCCAATTCAGACAATGAAATTGTGACAATGGCCGAGGGAACTGCTGCCTTAGATGCTAAGAGTGAGGCAATGCTGCGTGCTCGTGAGCAAATCAAGCCTGATAACTTTGAAGCTGATGAGGAAATTCGTGACATCTTTATTGAAGAAGTGAACGACGTCATTACTGATTTAGAAGATTTTCTTCCTATTTGGCAGCAGGATTCACAAAATCTAACACCCTTGACCGAAGTCCGTAGAGGTTTTCATACGTTAAAAGGCTCAGGGCGTATGGTTGGCGCCTTTAGTATCAGTGAGATGGCATGGTCTATTGAAAACTTACTCAACCGTCTACTAGATAAAACAGTACCTGTAATAGACGATATGGTAAATCTGGTGACAGAGACCATAGAGCACCTACCAGCACTGTTGACAGATTTTGAAGCTCAGCGCCCACCAAGCTTCGATCCTGCGATTATTATTTTACAGAGTAGTAATCTTGTCGCGCAGCAGCCTATTAACGCAGGCTTAATGGTAGCTGAAACTGAAAAAACTGATACATCGGCTGAAGTCGCACTGGATGATAATGATGCTAACTCAATGAGTGAGCTAGAGTTAGGCAACCTACTGTCTGTAGATAACCTTGAGCAAACAGAGAGTGACAGTACGCCTGTACCCGCATCGTTATCAAATGTGGAGATTCCAGCGGTACTCATTCCATTTATGCAAGAAGCTGAGCAACTGCCAGCAGATGTAGATGATGCCGATCCTGATATCAAAGAGATATTTATAGAAGAAGCGGATGAAGTATTGGCCGAAATTGTACCTTTGTACGAAGGATGGCAATTGGCATCAACTGATCTAGACGCCCTAAAAGACATCCGACGCGGATTTCATACCTTGAAAGGGTCTGGCCGCATGGTAGGTGCCAACTACAGCGCCGAACTGGCATGGGCGATAGAAAACATGCTTAATCGCGTACTGGATCATAGTATTACTGTCTCAGCCGATATGCGTCAGCTGATCTCAGATGTACTGGTGGCCTATCCTGAGATATTAGCAACCTTTGAAAACAATCACCAAGATTATCCAACGGCCATCCCGCTTTGGATTGCCTGTGCCAATGCCTATAGCAAGCAACATGGCGACGCCTTTAGTTACTCTCAGTTATACAAGCAAGCCACAAGTCATTCTGAAGATGCCGCAGCTCAAGAGCTAGCATTGTCATCTAAAATAGACGAGACCGATTCTGTCTATGATGATAGTGCCGAAGTGATCAGCACAACGTTACAGACCTTTCATTCTGTCAATGAAAAAATGGCAGAGGCAGAGCTTGTTTTGACGCCTCAAAGTGAAGAGGAAAAAGCATTTTGTAAGATATTCATTGATGAAGCAGAAGAGCTACTTCATCATATTGATCAATTTGTCAGCGACAATCAAGATGAGCGCTCCATTGAAATAACGGATGAGATAGTACGTGCATTCCATACGTTGCGAGGGGCATCTGGTTCAAGTGCTTTAGCTGCTATTAGTGAGGTTAGTGCAACGATAGAGCATAGTTTGGAGCTACTACAGCAGCAAGACACGGCCATGAATGCTCAGCATTTAGAGGCTTTGGCGCAATCTGCCAAATTGATGAATGGCTACTTGAATAATTATAAACAAAACCTCAAGCAGCGCAGTTCTGCGGTAGAAGACTCGCAAAGTCAGCAAGACATAGCGTCATTACAAGCGATGTTGGCTGAGCAATACACCACTAAAGATGCTGATACGACCGCCAATACTGATAGAAAGCCAACGATTGAAGAGCTCCTAGATAATAATATCGATACATTATTAGATGCAGAATGGGAGTTAGACGACGCACTTAATCATACTGAGACAGAAGATGCTCAAGACTACATCGCGCAGCAAATCTCACAAATTGAGTGTTTAGCAAACAAAGCACAAGCCTTTCCAAAATTCATCATAATCTTGAATGAGCTCGGTAATGCCTATCGTTATCTGAATGACAATATTGAGAAAGCACGAGATAGAGACATTCAAGCCATTTTGCTGTCTGGCCATGCTCAGCTAATAGGTTTGTTTGATGCGCTAGCTGGCAGTACATCGTTGAAAATAGACGAGCAGGTCATCAATGAGTTGCAAAGTATTTATCAAGATGACAATGAAAAGCGCTTTGCAGTTCGAGCAATCTCAGCACCCGATATACAATTTGAGACGATTGATACAGACATCGAGCTTTTGGAGATCTTCTTAGAAGAGGCTCAAGAGCTTGATAATGCACTAGATGAAAGTTTCAATAAATGGCGCGCTGATATTACGAATATCAACGCATTAAAAGTATTACAACGTCATCTGCACACTATCAAAGGTGGCGCACGGATGGCAGGTATTCGTAGTATCGGCGATCTAACACATGAAGCAGAAAGTGTTTACGAGTCTTTTGTAGAAGAAAGACGTGTACCGACTACACAATGGCTTGAGATTATGCAAATAGTGCAAGACACAATGTCATTGCAAGTCATGCATATCGTGAGTGATAAAAAGTCGTTCTTTACGCCAGAGCTGATTGAGCAACTCAGAACGTTTGAAAAAGAAAAAACCTTGCCAGAAACGGTAGAGCTCATCGTACCAGCACCGAAAAATCATTTTGAGCCAGACACTCAAAACGTAGTGGTTGAAGACGCAAGTAGTAATAACGAGGTATCAGAGGTACTCAGCCTTGACACCATGATTAAGCAGTCATGGGCCAATGGATTGCCTGATCCAGACATATTGTCCGTGTTTTTAGAAGAAGCAGAAGAGCTTACCAATCGTAATAAATATCTACATGTATTCTTAAATGATACAAACAATATGACAGCGTTACAGGCGCTACAGCGAGATTTGCACACCATCAAAGGCGGTGCGCGAATGGTAACAGCCTCTGGTATCGCTGATTTGGCGCATGAAATGGAATCAGTTTATACCGATTTTGTCAGTAACCGTCGTCCAGCCACTCAAAAAGTATTAGAGTTACTGGTTGCCAGTCATGACTGGCTTGCAGACGCCGTGTTTATCCTGCAGCAGCATGTGAATCCGCCCACACCTGCCTTGTTGATCGAGGCATTAGAGCAGTTTGGGAAAAACCCTGACAGTCTCAAGCAAATCCCCAAAGAGTCTTTACAGTCCCAGCGTGAAGCCATCTTGATTGCCAAGGAAAACCAAGATTCTCAGTATCTTGCAAAAGATATCAGTGAGATGCCCTCTATGTTCAAAGACACCAATGAGGAGGAGAGCACGAATAACAACGAAATGATTCGTATCTCAGGTGGCCTGATTGAGCATATGATTAACTTGTCTGGTGAGTCAGCGATTAACCGTGCCCGTATTGATATGGGTATTAGCAGCCTGACCAACAGTATTGAAGAGATGGGTACAACAGTACAGCGACTGGCAGATCAGTTACGCCGTATGGAGATTGAGCTTGAGGCGCAGATTTTATCACAGATAGATGATGATCTAATTGATAATGAAGATTTTGATCCTCTCGAGATGGATCAGTATTCTTCACTGAATCAGCTATCAAAGTCTCTGACAGAATCTGCCTCGGATTTGGTGGACATTAACCATACTTTATTAGAAAAGACTCGGGATAGCGAAAGCTTGCTGCTACAGTTGTCGCGAACACAGACAGAGCTACAAGATGGGCTGATGAACTCACGTATGGTGCCATTTACCCGTCTGACGCCGCGTCTAGAGCGTATCGTTCGTCAGACTGCCAATGAGCTAAATAAATCGGTTGAGCTGACCATCATCAACGCTGATGATGAGATGGACAGAACCATCCTAGAGCGGATTACCTCGCCACTTGAGCATATGCTGCGAAATGCTGTCGATCATGGTATCGAAACCACCTCAGCACGTCTAAAAGCAGGTAAAGAGCGCAGTGGTAATATTACGCTTGAGGTCCATCGTGAAGGTAGTGAGATTGTTATTCAACTGTCAGATGATGGCCGTGGTATCGATGTAGAAGCGGTACGTAATAAAGCGATTTCTCAAGGTCTTATTGATGCAGACGATGACAGTCTCTCTGATCTTGATATTATGCAATATATTTTCCATGCTGGGTTGAGTACCAGTAAGCAAGTGACACAGATCTCTGGGCGCGGCGTTGGCATGGACGTTGTTATTAGTGAAATTCGTCAGTTAGGCGGTGCAGTCTCTGTTGTCTCCGAGCTTGGCAAAGGGTCTAATTTTACGATGCGCTTGCCATTGACTGTTGCTGTTTCTGATGCGCTGGTTGTGCGCGCCGCAGATCGTTACTATGCAATACCATTGGTACAGATTGAGCGCGTGGTACGGGTTAACCCAGAAAAACTCTATGATTACTATCAGTCAGATGATGCCACATTGAACTTTGAAGACACGGAATATCGCGTACGCTATCTCAACGAGATCTTATCTGGTAATAAACTGAACGAGTTGGTGGTTAATACCAATACCAGTCTGCCAGTGATCATTATCAAAAACCGCACAGGGCAAAATATTGCACTGCAGGTTGATCAAATTGCAGGATCACGCATCGAAGTGGTTGTTAAGCCTCTAGGACAGCAACTATCAAACATACCAGGTATCTCAGCAGCTACTATCATGGGTGATGGCTCGGTAATGCTCATCCTGGACTTAATTGCATTAATGCGTAACGCACAGCTGGTCAAAAACCTCTCAAAATCTTCGAGTACCAAGCGAGGACGTATCGCCACCAAATCAACGATACTGGTAGTCGACGACTCAGTGACTGTACGTAAGGTAACGTCTCGCTTCTTGGAGCGCCAAGGATTTAATGTGGCGGTTGCAAAAGATGGCATCGATGCAATCGAGATACTACAAGACACAACACCAGATATGATCTTGTTAGACATCGAGATGCCGCGTATGGATGGTTTTGAGGTGGCAACTCAGGTCAGATACAATAGTCGATTACAGTATATTCCAATCATTATGATCACCTCACGTACTGGTGAAAAGCATCGTGAACGTGCTCTAGAGATTGGGGTGAACGACTATATGGGTAAACCATTCCAAGAAAAAGAGCTTCTTGAAAAAATTCAAAGACTACTGGGTAAAGAGGTCAGCCTAACTAATGACGGATAATGCACGTGTTTTAGCACTGCGGCAAAAAAGCAATCATGATATCAAAGTGCTGGTGATGGCAGAGGATCATCGCCAGCGCTTGGCTTTTTCAGATACCGTACGTAGTTGCGGCTTTACTCTTGTAGGTTGTGTGTCAAGAGCACAGTGGCAAGCAAAAAGTGAGCTGTCTAATGCAGCCATTGATATTTGGCTGATAGATAGTGATTACGACGACAGTGTAGCAACCGCAACAATCGCGTCAAAATCAGCGGCTGTCTTGGTGGGCTTTAGCCAAGCACCGTATCTCAATGAGGCACAGCAATATGGTAAATGGCAGCGCAAGTTAAAACGTAAACTTGCAAAGCTTTTAGCACTACCAACCCTGATCGATACTCCCGAATACAAGGGCGATGACACTGAAAGAAGTTGGCAGTATGTCGTGTTTCTGGGCGCGTCTATGGGAGGCCCTAGTGCGGTAAAAGAATTTTTAGACAATGTGCCAGCGACACTACCCATATGTATCTTACTCGCTCACCATTTCAATCAGGCAATGATTGGCACATTGCCGCGCATACTCAATCGACATAATGATTGGCGCTGTGAAGTCATTGCCTCATCGCAGCGTTTACGAGCGGGACATTGCCTCATAGCTCCTATTGATAAGCAAATAGTTTGTGATTCAGCTGGTAGGGTCATCTTGTTAGATCAAGCATGGAGCGGTGAATATAAACCCGCTATTGGTCAGATTCTAAAAAACACCAGTGATGTCTATGGCAGTGAGCTGATCAATATTATATTTTCAGGTATGGGCAATGATGGTTCTCAGTATTTGGATTTGATTGAGGACAACAACAGCCAGTTGTGGGCACAAGATCCTGGTTTGAGTGCTTGTCCGAGCCAGCCTCAGGCCGTCATCGATTCAGGATATTGTGATTTTGTTGGTAGTCCGGCAGATTTGGCAAAGAAACTGACAGATTATATTAGTGAAAGGGCAGTAAGCCATTCACGTTAACTGATTGTGAGCGACGTATGAAACAGATTTTGAAACACTCGTTTGAAGCGGTAAGTTTATTGACAACCAACAATGGTATGCTCGATGTCACTATCATTCCTGCATTGAACCAACCAGACTGGATCATCCCGAGTAGCTTGATTTTGAGTGTAGACGATTATCACGAATATACTTCTACATACCAGTGGCAGCAGCAAGACATCACTGTGTTTCACCTATTACCGCAAGAGCATACACCAGACAAGATCATCGTATTAGAAGGCAATACAACAGAGTATCGATTCGCCTTACAAACAGCAGGGGAGCTGCGCCAATTACAGGCTCGTATCTCTGACGTTAAAGATACAGAGCTTCCTGATGAGTTTGTACAGACAGAGGTGACCAATGAAACCGAGCAAGCGTGCGAAGGTACTGTGCGCTCTTATCTGTATCAAGCCGTTATGATGGATGAGCGCGTTTACTTAGTACCGGACTTGGACAAAATCGCGCATCATTTGGTGAATGTAGATAACTAGATTCTCATCTAGGTTTGGGTTATGATTCATCTGGCAAATAGTGACCCAGCAATGATGCTGACTGTTTATTATTGAATGAGTTGCTATCCTATATATAATATCGACTACAGATAACTTCTAATAAAAATAATAGAGCCGCCCATGAATAATCCTACTATATCAAAATGGTCACTAAGCAGTCGTATATTTCATTGGATCAGCGCATTGTTATTGCTGATTACTTGGGTGATGATATTGCTGCATGAAAATCTTGATAGCAATCTATATATCGGATTTCACAAAGCGTTTGGGATAAGCTTGTTGTTTTGGATGATTGCACGAGTGATCAATCGTCTATTTACCAAAGCGCCGCCACCATTAGCGATGCCAAAATGGCAGTTACTGGCCTCTAAATTGTCACACTTTGCGCTTTATGCCATCTTAATCGCTATGCCGCTTGCAGGACTATTGATGTCTGTGTACGGTGGTCGACCTGTTGATATTTTCGGCCTGTTCCAAATACCTGTGTTTGTCACCCCTGATAGGAGTTTGGCGCGTTTTTATAATGATTTACATACCGATATTATTTGGCCGATGATTATTGGTTTTACGGTTCTCCATATTGGTGCGGCTCTTTACCATCAGTTTATTAAAAAAGACCATTTGATGTCGCGTATGAAATAAGCCATGACTGATACCATTTTTCTGTGTATAACTCTGTATTAATGGATATAGTGCTATTAGAACCATAGAAATGAGAACATAAAAAAGCCCTAAGCATTAACTTAGGGCTTTTTTTATCCAAAATAGCATTTGTTATCTATAATCCTGCTACGCCATTACTTTTTATGTTCAGGTAAATTAATATTCATCTCTAGTACGTCTAAGCTGTCTTCTGAACGATGATTGATATTGACATCATCAATCTGGACACCATTCACATATTTGTTGACCACTTCTAAAATTTCACGTTTCATTTTTTCGATACGATCAACTGTTAGGCGATTATTTAGACGATTTTCGCTAGCAACGATAACCTTGAGGCGTTCAGTAGCCAAATTTGCACTGCCTGCACTACTACTGTCGTCAGTACCAAATAGGCTACTCCAAAATCCTTTTTTCTTAGTCATCATTAACCCCCAAACCAGCGCTGTAGTAAACTCTTTTTCTTCACATCAATGTGACGTAATGGACGCTCTTCGCCTAAGAAACGGGCGACGATATCATCATAACACTGACCAGCGACAGAGTCGTTGTAATGGATGACTGGCTCACCATGGTTAGATGCTTCGAGCACTGAATGGCTCTCAGGCACAACGCCAAGTAATGGTACTTTCAAAATATCGTTCGAGATGGTGTCGATGTCCATCATCTCATTGGCAGCGGCACGCTCTGCATTATAGCGAGTAATCACTAGATGCTCGCGTACTGAGCCTTGGTTTTCTTCAACCTTTTTCGTTTGGCTTTGCAAAATACCAATGATGCGATCTGAATCACGTACTGATGAGATCTCAGGGTTGGTGACGATAATGGCTTCATCTGCATGATACATCGCTAACTGTGCTCCACGCTCGATACCAGCAGGGGAGTCACAGATAATATAATCAAACTGTTTAGAGAGTTCAGTCATGACCTCTGATACACCTTCATCTGTCAATGCGTCTTTATCACGCGTTTGACTGGCAGGAAGGATGTACAGATTTTCAAGCTGTTTGTCTTTGACAAGTGCTTGTGATAAGCGTGCGCTACCTGTGATGACATCAACAAAATCATAAACAATTCGGTTTTCACAACCCATGATCAAGTCTAGATTACGTAGACCTACATCAAAATCGATTACAACTGTCTTATAGCCACGCAATGCTAAACCGGCGGCAAAAGAGGCACTTGTCGTGGTTTTTCCCACACCGCCTTTACCTGAAGTGATTACAACTATCTTCGCCACAATGGCACACTCCTATGAATCAATGGGATATCTTTTATATAAATCGCATAACTGCATGGTATTTATTTACTATCTGCGAAGATAGCCTAGCATAAATATATAGATATTTATAGCAAGTCTATATTAAAGCAGAAAAACAACCAATACCTGAGCTATAAAGTGTTTTTATGTAGAGATTACAACGTCTAACTGCGCCAACTTTCAGCAACTTGGCAGCTTTCCAAATATATGACAAATAGTACTAGAGCAGATACGTGGTAACAGCCTAATGGCAGTATTCAGTCGCAGTCTCAGGTATCTTGTACGGCAGTCTATTCAAGCACGCCTACCTTATATATAGTCAGCTCAAAATAAAATTGTTATGGTTAGGGCAAACATCATAAAACA
>NZ_JAKDJE010000103.1 GCF_030454045.1 Psychrobacter sp.
CTTATTCTCCTGTTAGTGGATTATAAGCAGTTACACAGAGTTTGGGAAACTCCCCTAGACAAATTTCCGCTTAGGGTTTTTATATGTCGACACCAACCAAACTAAATCCAACAAAAAAGGCCACTCCCGAAAGAGTGGCCTTTTAGCAATAACTCACTATCAATAATCTGCTAATTTATTTTAGCTTACGTCTTTTAATCCTTGCTCAAGCATCGGTTTCAAAAACTCACCCGTGTGTGAGCCTTCGACCTCTGCGACCTCTTCTGGCGTACCCTCCGCGATAATCATGCCGCCACCTTTACCGCCTTCAGGGCCAAGATCAATCACCCAATCCGCAGTTTTGATGACATCCAAGTTATGCTCAATGACCACGATGGTGTTACCTTTATCGCGTAGCGCATGCAAGATATTAAGCAGCTTATCGATATCATGGAAATGCAGGCCAGTGGTCGGCTCATCCAAGATATAGAGCGTCTGTCCGGTATCACGCTTGGCAAGCTCGCGTGCCAGTTTCACCCGCTGCGCTTCACCGCCAGATAGGGTCGGTGCAGACTGACCCAAGCGAATGTAGCTCAGTCCCACATCCATCAACGCTTGCAGGCGACGATAGATCGCTGGAATCGCCGAGAAGAACTCAGTGGCGTCCTCTACCGTCATCTCGAGCACGTCAGCGATGGTTTTGCCTTTATAGTGAATCTCTAAGGTCTCGCGGTTATAACGCTTGCCTTCACAGGTGTCACACGGCACATACATATCCGGTAAGAAATGCATCTCAACTTTGATGAGACCGTCGCCTTGGCACATCTCACAGCGTCCGCCTTTGACGTTGAAGCTAAAGCGCCCAGCTTTATAACCACGTGCGCGGGCTTCAGGGGTTTGCGCGAACATCTCACGCACGGGAGTGAAGACGCCAGTATAAGTCGCAGGATTGGAGCGCGGGGTACGACCAATTGGGCTTTGATCGATATCGACCATTTTATCCAAATGCTCAAGACCGCTAATGCTGTCATGCTTATCCGCGATTAGCGTTGAGGCATTGTTTAATTGCGTGGCGGCGATAGGCATAAGCGTACGGTTAATCAGCGTTGATTTACCAGAACCCGATACACCTGTGACACACGTCATCACCCCAACGGGCAGGCTCAGATCGACGTCTTTTAGGTTGTTGCCTGAGGCGCCTTTGAGCTCGATAGTCATCGGTACCTTTTTAGTTTTGGCTTTCGCTTTACCTTTAACCTCGACCTCTACGGTTTTGGCTTTATGCCGCACTTTTGGTATCTCAATGCGTTTTTCGCCCGACATATATTGTCCGGTGAGCGAGTCTGGCGTTGCCATCACTTCATCGACCGTGCCCTCGGCGATGATATGACCACCGTGTACGCCAGCCCCAATACCGATATCGATGACGTGATCCGCTTGACGAATCGCATCTTCATCGTGCTCAACGACCAGTACGGTATTACCTAAATCACGCAGGCGTGTTAGAGTCTTTAGCAAGCGGTCGTTATCACGCTGATGCAGACCGATCGACGGCTCATCAAGGACATACATCACGCCCATCAGACCTGCACCGATTTGACTGGCCAAACGAATACGCTGCGCTTCACCGCCGGATAGGGTTTCGGCAGAGCGCGCTAGGGTTAGATAATCGAGGCCAACGCTGACCAAGAAGTTTAAGCGCTCGTTAATCTCTTTAAAGATCTTCTCGGCGACTTCCCCTTTATGACCACTGATTTTAAGACTCTTATAATAGTCCGCCGCGTCGCCAATGGAGAGCTTGACGATTTCAGCGATGGTTTGTTCATCGACACGCACGTTACGCGAGATTTCATTGAGGCGCGCGCCATCGCAGACGTTACAGGTGGTGTCAGCCAGATACTTTGCCAGCTCGTCCCGCACTAAGTTGCTTTGCGTTTTGGCATAACGGCGCTCAAGATAGGGTAGTACGCCTTCAAAAGGAACGGTTTTATTGGTTTTACGTCCGCGCTCATCGGTAAAGTTAAAGGTGAGCTTCTCTTTACCTGAGCCGTGCATGATCAGCTCTTGCTGCTTTTTGGGCAGCTCCGTCCACGGCGTATCCATATCGATATTAAAATGGTTACAAACGGTGGTTAGCAGCCCAAAATAGTACGAGTGGCGCTTATCCCAACCGTTAATCGCGCCTTGATTGAGCGTCTTATCAACATGAGTAATGAGCTTTTCAGCAGCGAAATACTGACGCTTACCCAGTCCATCACAAGTTGGGCAAGCACCGTAGGGGTTGTTAAAACTAAACATGCGCGGCTCAAGCCCAGGTACAGCGCGATCACAAATCGGACAGCTGTGCTTGGCAGACATCACTTGATTATCAGAGCCGCCCTCAGTAGGATTACCATCCATAAAGTGCAGCGTCACTAGACCTTGTCCCAAACGTAGCGCGGTCTCCAAGCTCTCAGCGACGCGGTTACCTAAGTCATCACGAACCTTAAAGCGATCGACCACCACTTCGATGGTGTGCTTTTTCTTCTTATCGAGCGTCGGTAGCTCGTCAGTATCATAGACATGACCATCGACGCGTACGCGTACAAAGCCTTGACCGATCAATTGCTCAAGCAGCACTGTATGCTCTCCTTTACGCTCACGCACTACTGGCGCAAGGATCATAAGCTTGGTCTCATCGGGGAGTGCCATAACCTGATCGACCATCTCGGTCACCGACTGCGCCACCATAGGTTCGCCATGCTCTGGGCAATAAGGCGTGCCGATACGCGCGTATAATAGACGCAGGTAATCATAAATCTCAGTGATCGTACCGACCGTTGAGCGTGGATTATGGTTGGTCGATTTTTGCTCAATAGCAATTGCCGGTGACAAGCCTTCGATGCTATCGACTTCAGGCTTTTCCATCTGCGATAAGAACTGGCGCGCATAAGCGGACAGACTCTCGACATATCGGCGTTGTCCTTCGGCATATAGCGTATCAAAAGCCAAGGACGATTTACCAGAACCGGATAAACCAGTAATTACCACGAATTTATCACGTGGGATATCAAGATCAATGTTTTTGAGATTATGAGTACGTGCGCCGCGTATTGCGATATGGTCATGTGCCATCGGTAAGGGGTTTCCTATTTTCTAAAGTGGGTCAGCAGTTCATAAAACCAACCAACAATTGTAAATTTAAAAAGTAAATAATGTTAAGTCATAATAAAATAGATAAATAAAAGGAAAAAGCAGTCAAAGGCTTAACTATTTTTTAAACCCTATTCGCTTTCGTTAATTAACAAAAGTCTATCTTTGTCAGTTAGGGGTAAATAGCCAACCGGTATTTATATTTTTACGATAGCTATTGAGTAAGTTTGAAACGGCTGCATTTCTTAGTAAACGAATAATTATCAGCAAGCCATATTCGTAGCAGAACAATAAGTAAAAGAACAATGCTATCAACGCTTTACTTTATAGTCACGATTAGGCGATTATTCAAGTCAGGGACACGTATTAAAGAAGGTTGGTAACAAAACTATAGAGATCATGAAGGTAGAGCTAGCGAGTAGCGCCTAGTAATAAAAGTCTCGGCAACCAAACGGCGAATGTCTTATACTAGGGGGCTTGATTTATAGGCCAGTGTTTTGATAAACCAGTAGTGATAAATCATGGTGCAGTACAAGTACCAGCAGTGAAAAAAAAGCAATGATCAATCAGTGAGGCAAGTATGAATAGCGTAGAGAAACGGGCAATCCTCGGAGTCGGTGGCATCTTTGCCTTGCGTATGATTGGCTTGTTTATGATTGTGCCGGTGTTTTCTGTTTATGGTGACAATTATGCACACGCGACGCCGTTTTTGATTGGTCTGGCCGTTGGTATTTATGGACTAGGACAAGCGATCTTTCAGATACCGATGAGCCTTGCCGCTGATAAGTTTCCGCGTAAGCCGATTATCATGCTTGGTCTGATACTGTTTGCGGTGGGCGGTATTATTGCCGCCAATGCCACTGATATTTATCAGGTGATCATCGGGCGCGCGCTGGCAGGGAGCGGTGCGGTTTCTGCGGTGCTCATGGCATTGCTTGCCGACGTCACCCGCGAGGAGATGCGCACCAAGGCAATGGCGACGATGGGCTTGACTATTGCTACCTCCATCATGCTCGCCTTTGCCTTTGGGCCGTTATTAGTAGGCTCGCTTGGTATCTCAGGATTGTTTTGGCTGACGGCAGGTTTTGCTGTTTTAGCCATGCTGCTATTGCTGATGGTGCCCACGCCAATGCGCGTGCTCAAGCACAATCTGGACAACAAGTCGATTCGCGAGCAGTTAGCGACCGTCCTTAAGGTAGGGGATTTGAATCGCTTACACATCGGTGTCTTTGCACTACATCTAACGATGACCGCCATATTTGTCATACTACCGCACCAGCTCACAGAGGTGATGGGTCTATCGGTACGTCAGCAAGGCTTGGTCTACTTGCCGCTATTGTTTGTTGGTTTCGCAGTCGCCATTCCATTTATCATCATTGCCGAAAAGAAACGTAAAATGCGCCAAGTCTTTCTAGCTGCTATCGCCTTAATGACTGCAGCCTTGGCATTTCTTGCCTTGGGTAGCCAAGTCGGTGTCGGTATTATTGTAGGTTTATTGCTCTATTTTATGGGTTTTAATTTGCTTGAGGCGACGATTCCATCCTGGATATCTAAGCGTGCACCAGTCGCCAATAAAGCAACCGCGATGGGGCTTAATTCATCTAGCCAGTTTTTAGGTGCGTTCGTTGGTGGCGCGATGGGCGGGCTGCTATTGAATCAGTCTAATCTGCTGGCATGGGGGCTCTTGTCACTTGTCATGGGCATCGCATTGCTGCTGATTATCCCCATTGCTCAGCCACCTTATCTGTCGAGCACGACAGTAACCATTCCTAAAAACATCAATATCCAAGATTGGTCTCGGCAGATGCTAGCAGTTGATGGCGTGGATGAGCTGGTCGTTATGGCAAAAGAACAGGTCGCTTATCTCAAGTTAGATAAGACCCAAATAACAGATGAGTCACGACAAACGCTATCGTATTTGGCGCAAAGTCCGTTAGATATTTAAATAGCGGCAGAGACCCAAATTTATAGAAATAAGGGCAAATAGGCAGAATTGAATGGCCAGCAGCCGTATAGATCGTGTAGCGTATAGATAATCATCAATCGGTGAGTGTCAGATATTTATCTCTATTTAAAAGGAATTAATATGAGTAAATTTAAGATATTGTCTGGTAGTGTCATAGAAGGTAAAAAGAAGGCGCATTGCTCAATTGCCAAGTTAACAGTAGGTATTGGTCTATCGGCCACGCTACTGACATCTGGCTGTGCCACGCAAAATATTCAAGCCTATCAGAACACCACACCAACGCTTGATATGCATAAGTTTTTCTCAGGTCAAATCGAGGGGTGGGGCATGTTTCAAGGGCATGATGGTGAGGTCAAAAACGCTTTTATGTCGATATCGATGCGACTCACGAAGGCGATGATGTCATCATTCTGGACGAAAAATTTTCGTGGGCAGATGGGTCAAAATCGCAGCGTATATGGCGACTGACTGAGAAAAGTAATGGACGCTGGATTGGTACAGCAGGCGACGTCGTTGGCGAGGCAACCGGCGATGTGGTAGGCAATACCCTGCATTGGGATTATGTATTAAATCTGCCAGTCGAGGACAAAACCTACAAAGTGAATTTTGACGATTGGATGTATCTCATTAATGACGATGTCATGCTCAATCGTTCAGTGATGACAAAGTTTGGCGTCGAGCTTGGCAGCGTGACATTAAGTATGCATCGCAAAAATACTGATACTGAGTAACAGATAGAGCGTGAGAAACGACTTAAAAAGAATAAGCGGACGGTGTTCATACCTATTTTAAAATGGCAAAATAGTGGCGTGTTTATTGGTTAAACTTTTATCTTGCATACCTAAGCGACATAGATTGACGTTTATCATAGCTAGCCTGTAGATATTCGAACAAAAATTGGTTAAAGTAAAATCATATCATCGGTAGGACGTATAGGTTCTATCGAATAATTATTCATCAGCAAAAGGACGGTATCATGCGCGGAGTTAATAAAGTTATCATTATCGGTAACCTTGGAGCAGACCCTGAGGCGCGTCAATTTAATAATGGCGGGAGCGTGACCAATATCTCGGTGGCAACTTCTGAGCAATGGACAGACAAACAAAGTGGTGAAAAAAGAGAAGCGACAGAGTGGCATCGTATCTCACTGTTTAATCGTTTGGGTGAAATCGCTGCACAGTACCTGCGTAAAGGCAGCAAGGTCTATATTGAAGGCAGTCTACGCACGCGTAAGTACCAAGACCAGAACGGTCAAGATCGTTATATTACGGAGATTCGAGCTGAGCAAATGCAAATGCTTGATGGTATGAGTGGTGGCCAAAGCGATAATGGAGGCTTTAGTAACAATCAAGGTGGACAAAACTCAAACAGTTACGGCAACCAAGGCGGCCAAAGTAATCAGAATAACTTTGCTCAGCAAGTGGGCAATCAGCCAGCACAGCAAGGCGGCTATAACAACCAAGCGAGTGGTGGGCAAAACAGCTTTAACAATCAAAATGCGCCCGCTCAGCAAAACCAGTTTAATCAACCGGCTCAGAAACCTGCGCAGTCTAGACCTACGGCTATGCCAGATGGTCCTGTAGATGATGATATCCCGTTCTAACTTATACAATAACCTGATAGTGTAGAGAAAAGTCATTAGAGCCTATACTTATAGGCTCTTTTTTTTGTTTAAAAGATAAAGATTTGAACAAGTATCTTTGAATTAAAAATCCCGTTAATAGCGGGGTTTTTTAGTTTTTATGAATAAATTATTAAAAGATTGCCTATATGTTTATATTCACGCGATATCAGAGATTAAGTATCAAATAATAGACTTGCTTATTGTTATTTTACTAATAAAAAACAAAACTTATGTTTATTTTTATTCTGCTATTAAAGGCTGGAAATATATGCGCTTACTATTGAGTGGTTTATCAAGGAAGTGTGGTTGTTCACTGTTGTATATAACCGTTATTTTTTAGAAGCGTTGTTGCCATTATTTTTATTTTCAATTTTTATATTGAAATTTATAAAAACTACCTTTCATTCCATATATAAACCGTTCGCTCTATCCACTTTAATTATCACTAACAGTTGATGCATGACGTTGATATACTTAATTAAAATAAATAATGTAGCGAAATTTAAGCAAGGTCTTGACGGCTAAAGCAACGCTTAACAATTATTTGGATGTATTAGATTCTGGTCGTTTGTTGACTATCAATATAATAACTATCTGGGCCAGCGTCTTACAAGTGAGGTGCATCCCTTACTGTCAATACTGGGTATAAGCAATGAATTACGGTGATGTGTTTCGCAAAAGCGACTTGGGTAGAGCAGAAATAAAGTCTCAAAGTCTTGGCGTTTTGCCAAGAGAGGCGAGAACATTGCTTATCATGATTGATGGCAAACGCACGTATCAAAACTATTTAGATACGTTAGACAATAGCAAAATGTTTGCAGACTTTGGCGGTATTGGACCATTATTTGAGCTGCTGTTAGAGCTTGAGTGTATTGAACTGGTGACCACTCACATGGATGCTCAAGCCCAAGACGCTCGGCAGGTATCTGCTACGATCAAAGCGCCAAACACTGAGCACTCTCAGTCAGCTGCATACTCATTTGATGCCAGTACTGAGGTAGAGTTCGAGCGTACTTTTAATAGCAAGCAGCCAAAAGATGCGACAGACGTTGGCAACAAATCTATAGGCGATATGTTTAAATCAGTTGCGCCCAATGCCCAATATGGTCCTATCAAGTCCGACTTGGCGACCTATATCGAAAAAAATGCACCGCCTGCAGAAGCGTGGGGTTATTTGTTGGGGTTAGAGCAATGTGAGGACAGCGCGCAACTATTGTTATTGGCGCAAGAAATTCAAAAGAGCAGTAACAGTGATTTATCTCGTGGTATGGCTGCTTTTATCAAAAGAATCCAGCCGTAGTTATTAGCACAAGTATCCATAGCGTACTAAACACAATTTAGCCGTTTTGCTTTATACCTTTAACAAATCAGTTGGGAAATTTTATGGAAACCGTCGATATTGTAGAATCAAATCGCTTAAAAATGCGACATGGTGAGCACATCATTTTGCGTCTGACTTATATCAGCCGTTACAACACTGATAATGCAGAAGCTGCCCATGGTCTAATGAATGAGTTAAGCGCTCAAAAAGGCTAAGTAAACGTAGTTGCCGTTTAAATATCACCTATTCACAAGATGACATGATCTTGCTACTATAGTCAATCCTACTTAAAAGTGTTATAAACTAATTATCAAATTCAATTGTTATTATAAAGACCATGACT
>NZ_JAKDJE010000025.1 GCF_030454045.1 Psychrobacter sp.
ACAATTTTAGCGATCAGCAGTGCCTATTTGCGAATGTTCAACACGCCCTAGTATTAATTTTATTGCCTACTTACTGGTTTCTTAGCGCACTTAACTGTATTTGCCAAATCTCAACGTGACCTTTATGCTGTTTTTGACAACCGCTTAGTATATCAAAGTTTCCTTTAACCACATCGATTAAACTTATGCCACCACTCACCAATTTTTCTCCCGCTTTATCCGAGCTTAACCACCGCCACGTTGCCAGTAGCCCCTCGACCAATAGCGAGCTGATCGCAGCGCTGCAAGATGGCACGCTAGATGCTGCTACCGTACACGTCTTGACCGCAGAGACCCAGAGCGCGGGACGTGGACAACATGGGCGCTCGTGGCAGTCACCGCGCGGCAATGTTTATCTGTCGCTATATCATCCGGTGCATATGCCGATTAGTGGGCTACTGTCTTTGATTATTGGTCTTGAGCTGGCAAAAATGCCTGTTATCCAAACCGTAAATCAGCAACTACAAGCGCAAGGTCTGACGCCAATTGGGGTGAAATGGGCAAATGATTTGGGGTTTTATCAGAGTCAAGCCAGTCATCATTCTGAATTGGCGCACTTTGCACCCGACGGTTCAGTTTTAGACAGCGCCATCTCACTTCAGCGCACATTGCCCTTTCAAAAGCTCGCTGGCATCTTGATAGAACCTGTGACCAAATCTGGCAAGCTGGTTGGTGTGGTACTAGGCATTGGGTTGAATGTAAAAGCTGCGCCAACGCTCACCGCGCAAACCTCTGAGGGGATGAGTTATCAGGCCATCAGCCTCCAAGATATCTATGCAGTGCTGCAGCCAGCAACACAAGCCACTCGCCTGCCAGACTTACAAACATTGTATCAGCAGATGAGCAAAGCACTGATGGCAGCGATGACTCGCTTTGAGCATTTGGCCATCGAAAAACCAACGGGGCATACCTATTATTTAGATGGATTTTTGCAGCAGTTTGCAGCGATGGATGCGCTAGCCGGTCTGCGTTTACGCGTTACCCAAGACTATAATAATGAGAAAAAAGTCATGACGGGAGTCGCTTGCGGTGTCGACACTCATGGGTGTTTGCAATTACAGAAAGATAACGGTAAGATTTCTACGCTTTTTACTGGACGTATTGACGTTATTTATTAGGGACACGCCCTAGGCTTAATCATAACACTGACGAGCACCATCATTAACGAGCACTATATAAAGGGATTTTTATGCTCTGGCTTGATCTTGGAAACACCCGCCTAAAATATTGGCTGACTGATGATATTGGGCAGATAGTCGCCCATGATGCCAAGCAGCACTTGCAAGCGCCTGCCGAGCTACTCATGGGTCTCACCGATCGCTTTGAGCGTTATGCCCCCGACTTTATTGGTATCTCATCCGTGCTGGGTGAGGCGCTCAATGCTAAAGTGTCAGAGACGCTCAGCCGTCTAAATATTCCCTTTGAGTTTGTCCATGTCGATGCCGCGCATGCGCTTATGAAAAGCGCGTACAACGACCAACAGCTCGGCTGTGACCGCTGGCTACAGATGCTCGGCGCCGTCGATAAGAAAAAACGCCAGTGCGTGATCGGCTGCGGTACCGCGGTGACCATTGACTTGATTGATCACGCTGAACATTTGGGTGGTTATATCTTCCCCAGTATTTACCTACAACGCGAGTCTCTGTTTTCTGGTACTAAACAAATCACCATCTCTAACGGTACATTTGATAGTGTCAGCCAAGGCATAACCACCCAAGACGCGGTGCACCGTGGCATCTTGCTCTCTATCGTTGGTGCGGTCAATGAGATTAGCCGTCGTCACCCAAACTTTGAAGTGATCATGACGGGCGGCGATGCAGCCACTATCTCGCAGCATGTCAATCGCCCCGTACGCTTGCGCGATGATTTATTATTAAATGGTCTGGCACGGTATTTTGATTATCGTAATAAGTCATAATCCATCATAGATAAGCCAATATCATACTGTCACACTGACAAAAAAAGCAGCACGTTTAAAGCGTGCTGCTTTTTTTATTAGATACTTTTCTCTTTTATAAGGTCAAAGCTTTGCTAGCTACTGCCCTAACCCTTTTTTATTTGGTCTCGTTAAACAGCTCACGACCAACGAGCATACGACGAATCTCGCTAGTACCTGCGCCAATCTCATACAGCTTGGCATCGCGCCAGTAGCGACCGAGTGGATACTCGTTTGTATACCCATTACCGCCAAATATCTGAATGCCCTCACCTGCCATCCATGTGGCTTTTTCGGCGCACCATAGAATCACGCTGGCACAGTCTTTACGCACTTCTCGGCTGTGTCCTGCGCCGTGCGCGTCTAGCATATCGAGGTTTTTACCCACGGTATATAAGAAGCTACGACCTGCCTGCAAAATAGTATACATATCAGCTACTTTGCCTTGGATTAATTGAAACTCACCAATTGCTTGACCAAACTGCTTGCGCTCATGGATATAAGGGACGACATTGTCCATCACCGCCTGCATGATACCGATAGGACCTGCCGCCAAGACGGCACGCTCATAATCTAGGCCACTCATCAGCACTTTTACGCCTTCATTGAGATTGCCCAAGATATTCTCGCTTGGCACTTTTACATTGTTAAAAATCATCTCACCCGTGTGGCTGCCGCGCATGCCAAGCTTATCGAGCTTTTGCGCGGTACCAAACCCTTCCATACCTTTTTCAACGATAAAGGCGGTCATACCTTTGGCGCCCATCTCAGGATTGGTCTTGGCATAGACCACCATCACATCCGCATCAGGGCCATTGGTGATCCACATTTTGCTACCGTTCAAGATGTAATTGCCGTCTTTTTCTTCGGCTTTGAGCTTCATACTGACCACATCTGAGCCAGCGCCTGTCTCACTCATTGCCAATGCACCGATGAACTCGCCGCTGATGAGTTTTGGCAGATATTTTTGCTTTTGTGCCTCTGAGCCATTACGTTTGATTTGGTTAATGCATAGGTTTGAGTGCGCACCATAGCTAAGCGCCACCGATGCCGACGCGCGGCTGATTTCTTCCATTGCAACCATATGAGCGACATAGCCCATGTTGGAGCCGCCATACTCTTCAGGGACGGTAATACCATGTAGACCCAGATCGCCCATCTTTTGCCACAGATCCATAGGGAATTCATCGCTACTGTCGATTTCGCTTGCGCGCGGGGCAATTTCATTTGCCGCAAATTGCTGTACGACATCACGTAGCGCGTCAATATCTTCGCCAAGCTGAAAATTCAATCCAGGTAAACTCATAACCATTCCTTGTTTTTAGTATTTCATTTTTACGATCATTTTTTAAGACTGACGTTTATTAATCAAAGCCCGTGCCACGTTTGAGCCATTCGGACGCTTTAAGAACGCACTAATACGCTCACCTGCCACGACCAATTTTTCCAAATCGATACCCGTGCTGATACCCATACCATGCAGCATATACACCACATCTTCGGTTGCGACATTACCCGTTGCGCCTTTGGCATACGGACAACCGCCCAAACCTGCCACCGAGGTATCAAATTCGCTGACACCCATCTGCAAGGCAGCCAAGGTATTGCTGAGTGCTTGACCGTAAGTATCATGAAAGTGACCTGATAACATGCTGATATCAGCGTACTCAAGGGCCGATTGCAGGGCACGCTGCACTTTGAGCGGCGTACCCACACCGATCGTATCGGCAACGCCAATCTGTTCTGAGCCAATCTCAACCAAGCGTTTGGTGACGTAAGCGACTTGGCTAGGGTCAATCTCCCCTTCATAAGGACAGCCAACGGTGCAAGAAATAACGCCGCGTACTTTGATACCTTGCGCTTTTGCCGCAGCAGCAACGGGCGCGAAACGCTCAATACTCTCATCGATACTGCAGTTGATATTTTTTTGACTAAAGGTTTCGCTGGCTGAGCCAAAAATAACAATTTCATCAGGACGATGTGCGATAGCATTTTCAAAGCCGCGCATATTGGGTACTAATACTGAGTAGCAAATGTCTGTCTGACGCGTCGGTGCGAGTGCGTCAAGCAACGCGCTATTATCGCCCATCTGCGGCACCCATTTTGGCGACACAAAACTGGTTGCCTCAAGTTTTTTAATCCCTGCGTCAATTAAATCGTTGATTAAGACTTGCTTGATAGCCGTAGGTACCGTCGTTGATTCGTTTTGCAATCCATCACGCGGACTAACATCAACGATGGTGACATGGCGTGGATACGAGTGGCTCATGCTTATTGTCCTTTTCTATTTATCTTTTAATGAGCTGTGTCAGCTATTAGCTTTCACTATCGATACGCAATAGCTCATCACCATCAGCGACCAAGTCACCCGCTGCAAATAGCAACTCTGCCACCACGCCATCTGTTGGCGCGGTAATCGTATGTTCGATTTTCATGGCCTCAATGACCGCAAGCGGCTCGCCTTTTTTGACCGTGTCGCCTACCGCAACTTTAAAGGTAACCACTTGACCTGGCATCGGTGATTTTAGGCTGCCGACTGCTGCAGTATCCTCACCCACATGTGCCATGATGTCAATTAAAGTGATTTCATCGCGTCCACTATCTGTGAACACATAAACTGTCTCATTATTCACCCAGCTCTGGGCACTGATACGTGCACCCTCTAACCATAAGGTATGATTGTGCGCATCACGGCTATCATAACTCACCTGACCTTCATAAATCGTTTCGGTCTGAGCGGCTACATTGATATTGCTATCGTCCTGCGTATTCGCGATTTCTTTACCAATGACAAGCGTAAAACTACTAAGATTTTCGCCGCCTTTTTTGCTATCAGCACAACTCGCATTATGCCAATTACTGATGCGAGCACTGTAGGCTTGCTCATCATAAACCAAGCTAAATGAACGAGTATAATCGCTATAAGCACGGAATCCTGTCGGCTTGCTAAAGGGGTCATTATCTGTCTTTTGCGATACGGCTTCGCTCGCAAGCTGCTGCGTAATAGCCGTCACCACAAGCGTCGATAATCCAAGCGGATGCTGATCAAACAGCTTGTCCTGCTCACGCTCTATCAATGCCGTATCAAGATTGGCGTTGTTAAATGAGTCGGTATTTAAGATATAACGCAAAAATGCCACATTATTTGGTAGACCCACAATACGCGTCTGCGCCAATGCACGATCGAGTCTCGCCAACGCTTGCTCGCGTGTGGGCGCATGGACGATAAGCTTGGCAATCATAGAATCGTAGAAAGGACTGATGACATCACCCTCGCGTACGCCATCATCGATACGCACATCAGCGCCGTTTTTATCAATGACAAAGGTGCTGTGCTCAGGCTTCTGATAGGTAAACAACGTTCCCGTCGCTGGTAAAAAATTATTGTCAGGGTTTTCAGCACAGATACGCGCTTCGATCGCATGACCATTGATCGTCAAATCGTCTTGCGATTTTGGCAATGGCTGACCCGCAGCGACCAACAGTTGCCACTCGACCAAATCCACACCAGTAATGGCTTCGCTGACCGGATGTTCAACTTGCAAGCGCGTGTTCATCTCCATGAAATAAAAATTCATCGTGCCTTCGCGCTGCTCCACAATAAACTCAACCGTGCCAGCGCCGACATAATTAACCGCACGCGCCGCCTCAATTGCAGCCGTACCCATCGCTTCACGCATGGCCGTATCGACACCCGGTGCCGGCGCTTCTTCTAATACTTTTTGATGGCGACGCTGTACTGAGCAATCACGCTCAAACAGATGCACATAATTGCCATGCGTATCACCGAATACTTGGATTTCGATATGGCGTGGTTTGAGCGCATATTTTTCGATCAATACCTGATCATTGCCAAAACTGGTAATTGCTTCACGGCGGCACGAGTCAAGCAAGTCAATAAAATCACTGCTTTGCTCAACGATACGCATGCCTTTGCCGCCGCCGCCTGCACTCGCTTTAATCAATACTGGATAACCAATAGCATCTGCTTGCTGCTGCAAAAACTGGGCGTCTTGATTGTCACCATGATAGCCGGGTATCAGCGGCACGCCAGCGGCCTCCATCAAGCGCTTGGACTCAGATTTGCCGCCCATGGCGCGGATTGCATCAGCCGATGGACCGATAAACACCAAACCAGCATCTTGGCACGCCTGTGCAAACTCGGCGTTTTCACTCAAAAACCCATAGCCTGGATGGATGGCCTCAGCACCTGTTTGCTTAGCAATGGCAATAATAGCATCGCCTTTGAGATAGCTGTCTTTTGGTGCCGAACCGCCTAGATAGATCGCCTCATCACAGACCGCCACGTGCTTAGCACTGCGGTCAGCATCAGAATACACCGCGACGGTACTGACACCCAGACGCTTGGCAGTTGCTGCCACTCGGCAAGCAATTTCACCACGATTGGCAATTAGAATTCTAGAAAACATAACTATCCCTGTGTCTTGTCGTTATTATTTGACGTCTTGTCTATTTGTCCGTTTATCTATTCGTCTATCGTTAGTCTGCCGTTAGCCAGTCAGGCTTGCGCTTTTGCAAGAATGCTTGCACGCCCTCCTTTCCTTGTGTTGATGCGCGAATATCCGCAATACCTTTTACCGTATCGGCAATCAACTCATCATTAATAGGCGCGCCAGCAACATCATGTAATAGCTGCTTGCAGGTTTTGACCGCATCCGGGCTGTTTTTGACAACCTTGCTACAGAACGCCACTACCTCATCATCGAGCCACTCTTCGCTGACACGCTCGTGAATGAAACCAAGCTGACGTGCCTTTTTGGCATCAAACACCTCAGCACTTAAGAAGTAACGCTGCGATGCTCTTGCCCCTAATGCGCGGATAACATAAGGGCTGATGGTCGCAGGTGCCAATCCCAAGCGCACTTCGCTCAGGCAAAAATTGGCAATTTTCACGGCGATGGCCACATCACAAACGGCAACGAGACCCATACCGCCTGCATAGACATCACCTTGAATCGCTGCAATGGTTGGCTTAGGACATTCATAAATCGTCTTGAGCATTTGCGCCAATTTATCGGCATCCGCTAGATTCTCTTCATAGCTATAATCTGCCATGGCGCGCATCCAATTGAGATCAGCGCCTGCACAAAATGCCTTACCAGCAGCGGCTAACACAATGACACGTACCTCGTCATCCGCACCAAGGGTGGTGAAAGCATCTGTCAACTCGGCGATCATCTCGTCATTAAAGGCATTGCGTATTTCAGGACGATTTAACGTCACGGTGGCGACGTGTTGTTTTATATCAACTAACAGACTTTTATAATTATTACTATTTTTTGATTTTGCTTCTTTCATAACTTTCTCTATGTTCCTATTTATATTCCTATGTAAATACTTAGCCCAACGTTTGGGTCATCCATCATAATGCTCATATAAGAAAGTAAGATGTCAAAATCCGATGTCGCGGTAGAATCGTATTTAAAAAGATTGTCGCACCACTCTCTCATCACGAGCAGACCTTAGCGCTTACATTCTAAAGACACCAAAAGTCGTCTCTTCAATCGGTGCGTTATAGGCAGCGCTCAGTCCCAATGCCAATACATGACGGGTATCAGCAGGATCAATCACGCCATCGTCCCACAGGCGCGCGGTGGCATAATAGGGATGACCTTGCGCTTCATACATTTCACGAATTGGCGCTTTAAATGCCGCTTCATCTTCCTCACTCCACGCCTCACCCTTGCGATCAAAGTTATCACGCTTGACCGTTGCCAATACCGAGGCTGCTTGCTCACCGCCCATGACAGAGATACGGGCATTTGGCCACATCCACAAAAAGCGCGGACTATAAGCGCGGCCACACATGCCATAGTTACCCGCGCCAAACGAGCCACCAACGATGACGGTGAATTTCGGTACTTTGGCATTGGCCACTGCCATCACCATTTTGGCACCATGACGAGCAATACCTTCGTTCTCGTATTTACGCCCGACCATAAAGCCAGTAATGTTCTGGAGGAATACTAATGGAATTTTGCGCTTACAGCATAGCTCAATGAAGTGCGTGCCTTTTTGCGCCGACTCACTAAATAGAATGCCGTTATTAGCGATGATACCCACAGGCATCCCTTCGATATGAGCAAATCCACACACTAATGTGGTGCCAAAACGCGCTTTGAATTCATCAAACGCACTGTCATCAACGATACGGGCGATGATTTCTTTGATATCAAATGGCTTGCGCTTGTCCGTCGGAATTACGCCGTACAGCTCTTTGGCGTCATAACGTGGCGGCTTGGGCGTAATTTGATTAGGAATGTGTTTGGCAGGGCGATTCAAATGACTGACGATATTACGGGCGATTGATAACGCATGAGTGTCGTTTTGCGCTAAGTGATCGACCACGCCTGAGAGCTGCGTATGGACATCGCCGCCGCCCAAATCCTCTGCGGTGACCTCTTCGCCTGTTGCGGCTTTTACCAGTGGAGGCCCACCCAAAAAGATGGTGCCTTGCTCTTTGACAATAACAGACTCATCGCTCATGGCAGGCACATACGCACCGCCAGCCGTACAGCTACCCATGACCACCGCGATTTGCGGAATACCTGCCGCACTGAGGTTGGCCTGGTTAAAAAAGATACGGCCAAAATGCTCTTTATCAGGGAACACGTCATCTTGGTTGGGTAAATTAGCACCACCTGAATCAACCAAATAAACGCACGGCAAATGATTCTCTTGTGCAATTTCTTGAGCGCGCAAATGCTTTTTGACTGTCATTGGGTAGTAGGTGCCACCTTTTACCGTGGCATCATTACAGACAATCATACATTCAATACCATTGATACGACCAATACCAGCAATCACGCCAGCCGCTGGAATCTCTTCGCCATACATGTCATGAGCGGCCATCGGTGCTACTTCCAAAAACGGCGTACCCACATCAAGCAAACGCTCAACTCGCTCGCGTGGTAGTAGCTTGCCACGTGCTAGATGCTTGGCACGGGCGCGCTCTGAGCCGCCTTGGGCGACTTTACGCAGGTGCACATACAAATCATCGACGATCTCTTGCATCGCCGCACTGTTTTGCTGAAAGTCGCTTGAGTTTGGACTCAGTTTACTGGTTATGATAGCGCTCATGATATCCCTTTTCTTTTATATATAGATACATAAATGTGAGCCATTTTTTCTTTTAGTCTCGGCTCATAATGATCATTGTTAATCGTACAGAAGCTAAGACGCTAGACAGTCTTTGCACTGCAGACGAGTCCGGTGATTTACTATAAACCCAACTCTTCTTTCATTTGCTCAATGATTTTATACTTTTGAATCTTGCCCGTGATGGTCATGGGATACTCAGTGACAAAGCGATAGTAAGCTGGCACTTTATAATGAGCGATATGCTCGCTGCAGAATTCACGGACTTCCTCCTCCGTCAAGCAGCCAGGCTCTTTAGGAATAATCCATGCTGCGAGCACTTCACCATAACGCTCGTCGGGTATCCCAACGATTTGCACATCGCGAATTTTTGGATGACGATAAAGGTAGTTTTCGATCTCGACTGGATAGATATTTTCACCACCGCGAATCACCATGTCTTTACTCCGGCCGACGATTTTTACATAGCCGTCTTCATCCATCGTTGCCAAATCACCCGTGTGCATCCAACCATCTTGAATGGCTTCTCGTGTTTTAAAACGGCTACCCCAATAGCCTTTCATCACGGAATAACCACGCGTGAGTAGCTCGCCAGTCTCCCCGATAGGCACAATCTCGCCCGTCTCGGTGTCGATCACTTTCACCTCAAGTGCAGGCTGTACCAATCCTACGGTCGAGACTTGCTTCTCAAGAGGGGTGTGCTCATTGGTCTGGCAAGACACTGGACTGGTCTCTGTCATACCATAGGCAATGGTGACCTCCTCCATGTGCATCTTGTCGATGACGCGGCGCATGACCTCAATCGGGCAGCTAGAGCCTGCCATGATACCCGTGCGCAAAGTGGATAAATCAAAGTTTTCAAACTCAGGATGATCAAGCTCGGCGATAAACATCGTCGGTACGCCATGTAGACCCGTACATTTCTCTTCTTCAACGGCTTTTAGCACCGTTAATGGCTCAAAGCCATCGTTTGGATAGACGATACAGCCGCCGTGCGTGAGAATCGCGAGATTACCAAGCACCATACCAAAGCAATGATACAATGGTACAGGAATACACAGTCTATCGGCTTCCGTGAGATTCATGGCCTCACCAATGAAGTAGCCGTTATTAAGGATATTGCGATGGCTCAGCGTCGCGCCTTTTGGTGTGCCTGTCGTGCCACTGGTAAATTGCACGTTGATCGCATCGGTATTTTTGAGCTTAGCTTGTCGCTCAGCCACGCGTGGATCGTTGGCATCGCCTTCCGCCATCCATGCAGAGAATTTTTGCATGAAACCAAACTCCTCATCAGAGTCTGGCTCATCAATCCAAATGATACGCTCGATCGTTGGAATCTCAACCAAATCAAGCTGGGTATAATCTTTGTGATAAATCTCAGGACAGAGCTCACGAATCAAGCTGGCATAATCACTGGTTTTAAAATGGCGCATAAGCACCAGTGCTGAGCAGCCGAGTTTGTTCAGGGCATATTGCAGCTCAAAGGTACGGTAGGCAGGATTGATATTGACAAGGATAACGCCGACTTTTGCGGTGGCCAATTGCATCAGCAACCATTCAGCATTGTTGTGTGACCAGATACCGATGCGATCGCCAATCTCAAGCCCCATCTCGATCATACTGCTAGCCAGCTGATTGACCTGCTGCTGTAGCTCACGGTACGTCCAGCGGATGTTTTGATGACAGACGACCAGCGCTTCGCGCTCAGGATATTTGGACACAATAGCATCAAAAAAGTCACCGATGGTCGCTTCAATCAGCGGTACATCAGGACCTTTATCATAGCTTTGGGTGAGCGGCGCATTTGCTGAGCGTGCGCCCATATTGATACTAGGGATATTATCTAAAATAGCGTCGAAATCAACGTGAGTCGCATCGAAATTAGAGTTTTGAGTCATAACGAGTCCTTTCGTTTTACTTTTTATAGTATTCATAGATAGTGCTGATTAATCGCTGGCGAGCAAACCTTCTTCCTTGATTCGGTCTGATATAGTATTCAGCTACTATAACGCTATAAATGAAAGCATGTCAACAATATCAATACGGTATGTATCATTTAATTGGCTATTTAAAGACCTTGATTAAAAAAAGATACCACAAAAACATGGCAGGTTTTTGACATAAAAAAGCCAGCCACATCATAAGGAATGGGCTGGCTCAACCAGTAACATGATCTTTTAAACTTGCTTTTTAAACAAGTCTATCAGGATGCTTTGGGAGTGGCAGGCGCTTTGATTGTCACCGTTGCGCTCACTGCGTCAGTGTCATCTAGCAAGTCCATGATGAGTTCTTCATCACTCTCCGTCTTCACTTGCCAATTCCCAGCCGCGTTTGGCACACCCGTTACCATCACCGAAATCGCTTTGTTCTTTAGGCGAATCATCGGTGGCTTATGGTCATAACCGCTGTGCTCGTGCCCTAAGATATCATCAGCGATGGTCGCAGCCTGTGCGCGTAGTGGCGCTACATAACGACAGGCAACCCCATTGATCGACATACAATCACCAATGGCATAGATGTGTGCAGTGTCGGTGCGCAATGTCGATTCATCAACCACAATACCCGTACGACGGTCAAACGTAACGCCCGCTGCCGCTGGTAATTGCCCATCGACGGTCAGACCTGTGCTGGCAATCACATGGTCTACGATCAATGGCTCAGGTTGCTCTACATCTGCATTATCTTCAGTTGAGGCGAGCGGTGCGTAGTCTACTCTTAGCTTTTCGCTATCGCTGCTGTCGTCATTGCCACTCACGCGGGTAACATCAGAGACTTGAGAGCTGCCCAAAAACTGAATACCTTGTGACTCAATTGCTTTGGCAATACGTGCCGTCGCTTTGGCTGGTAGCATTTGTGATAATGGCGCATCGTTCAAATCAATCAAGGTCACTTGATGACCTGCTTTTAGCAAGTCTTCCGCGATTTCTGTTCCCACCATACCAGCGCCAACGATGGCGACATGCTGGCTACCAGTTGCCAGCTTTTCTTGTAGCTGACCGAATTGCTCAATGTGATTGACATGCCAGACCAAATCTTCTGGTAAGCTTGTGGGGAAAATAGGATGGGCGCCCATCGCCAGTACCAACTTACCATAGCTGATCGTGGCATAATCCGTGTGGGCGGGATCTGGTCTATTAGCAGGGATAAGCTGTAACTGCTGGGTAGCCGTATCAATGTCTGTAACCTGTGTGTCAGCCAGCAACGTCACGCCTGCGGCTTTTGCCGCATCGCTACCTGTTGCTCGTACTAGGTCTGATGCACGCTTGTTTTGACTGATTGCCATGGTCAGCATGGGCTTATGATAGCGATCGCCACTATCGGCAGTGATCAAGGTGATTGGTATCTCTGCATCTTTTGCACGAATCGCATCAATCACATGCCAGCCTGCCAAGCCTGCGCCAATGATGACAACGCCATTTTTTGATGAGGTTGCCGATGCTACGGATAGATTGTCTACGCTCATAAAAACTCCAATATGGTTTATGAATTATTCTAATTATCAACAAGAATGGCAGCCATTGTATCAGTAAACAGACATGCACTCACCTATCTAACCGTATAACCAATCACATACTCATCTAAACCAAATTTCTAGATTAACGCCCATAAAAAAGCGCCTATTAATAGACGCTCTTTATTGATGATTTCATTTATGTTTTAAGCACTAGCGTCAATACAGCCAAGGTGGTTAATGATTCAAAATTTTCGATAAGAACATCCGCGCACGATCACTTTTCGCCCCTTCAAAGAATTCGTCTTTACTACAGTTCTCAACGATATGTCCTTCATCCATAAAGATAATACGGTTGGCAACCTGACTGGCAAAACCCATCTCATGAGTCACGCACATCATGGTCATGCCCTCACGCGCCAGCTCGACCATGACGTCAAGCACCTCTTGAATCATCTCAGGATCGAGCGCTGAGGTTGGCTCATCAAAAAGCATCGCCACAGGATCCATAGCAAGTGCGCGTGCAATCGCTACACGCTGCTGCTGACCGCCAGAGAGCTCGGCTGGGTATTTTGCCGCTTGTACCGTCAGACCAACGCGGTCTAGATACGCCATAGCCTTTTGCTTCGCCTCACTTTCTTTACGGCCCAAGACCTTAATCTGAGCCACTGTCAGATTGTCAATAATGGTCAAATGCGGAAACAATTCAAAATGCTGAAACACCATGCCGACACGGCTACGCAGCTTGGGCAGATTTGTCTTTGAATCACCGACAGAGATGCCGTTGACCATGATGTTACCTTTTTGAAAAGGCTCAAGCCCATTAACGGTCTTAATCAGCGTTGATTTGCCACTACCTGAAGGGCCACAAACCACGACCACATCCCCTTTATGTACGTGCGCTGTACAATCAGTCAGTACTTGAAAGTCGCCGTACCATTTGCTGACATTGGACATTTGAATGACCATCTCATCAGTCGCATGGCCATTGTTAGTCACCAGTCCACCAAAGGAATTTATGTATGTATCAGCATTGCTCATCACTGGCTCCTAACCACATTATTATCGATAACCGTCGTTTAAAAATTAAATCAAAATACCAAATCACAATCTTAACGCTCAAAATCTTAAGTGAAATATCTATTAAAACCGCAAGCGTTTTTGTAGCTGCTGCACGCCCATAGACGCACTTAAGCTAATCACAAAGTAGACAGCACCCGCCCCTAAGATATAAGGGGTGAGTAAGCCCATGAGCTCACCGCGGACGTAGGCGGCGCGGAAAAAATCCGTCAAACCAATAGCAAACACCAACGTCGTATCTTGGAATAAGATAATACACTGCTGCAAAATCAGCGGTAGCATTTTGCGAAAGGCTTGCGGCAAGATGACCAGACGCATGGTCTGCCCGTAAGTCATGCCAAGCGCTTTGGCAGCATTGACCTGACCGCTACCGATCGATTGAATACCCGCACGCACCACTTCTGAAAAGTAGGCAGCCTCAAACATCATGAAGGCCACCACACAAGAGGCAAAAGCGGCATTGATTTGTAGATACTTACCTGCTATCCAAAAATAAATCATCGGTACAGCAAAATAAAACCACAGTAGTACCAAGAGCAGCGGCACTGAGCGGAAATAGTTGACGTATAGCCTAGAAGGTACTTCAAGCGCTTTGATACCAGACAAGCGCATCAACGCTAGTATCGTGCCTAGGCTGATACCACCAATAATTGCCAAGAACAGCACTTTTAAGGTGGTGATCATACCGCCCATCAAACCAGGATAGGCTGTTGCCAATTCGGTCATCATACTCATTTCTGACCTCCCGCAATAAGCCCAGGCACACGCAGTTTGCGCTCGATCAGTCCCATTATCGCGATTAAGGACAAGTTAAATACCAAGTAAATAATCGTCGCATAGGTATAAATCTCAATACTATTCTGCGTGTATTCACTGATGGTTTTGGTTTGACTGATCAGCTCCATTACCCCAACGAGCGAGGCGACAGAGGCGTTTTTGAAGCAGTTGGTCAGCTCCGAGCTGAGCGGCGGCAAGATAATACGAAAGGCTTGTGGTAGCAGCACTTCTTTGTAGACTTGCGGAATACTAAAACCCAATGCATACGCGGCATTGGTCTGTCCGTCAGGTAGGGATTCAATCCCTGTACGAACTTGCTCAACGATACGAGCAGCGGTAAATAAGCCAAGGCCGATACTCGCTGACAGCATGGCTGAGGTATTTGGCGACAAGTCCTTATACCACCACTCCTGTATTGCTGGCGTCAGCCAGCCGGGGGCGATATAAAACCAAAAAAACAGTTGTACTAGCAATGGAATATTGCGAAAGAATGTCACATAGGCGGTACCAATAGCACGAGCCGTCTTATTGGGTAAGGTGCGCATGATACCAAAGATAGTACCCACGACCATGGCGATGGCCCATGCGATACTGCCGATCAATAGCAGCCAGCCAAGACCAGTAATCATCCAATGGATATAAAGCTCGTTACCGATACCAGTTTGCTCAAAGAGCACGCCCCAGTTCCAGCTATAATTCATGGTTGTCTCTCCGAGCAGCGATTCATAAGCCTATAGGTCAGACACATAATATCTGACCTATAGGCAAGCCATATTGAGGGACAAAGAAATTATTGAGCGGTCGCCGTTTTTGGCTGAGCACCGTCATGCGGATTGGCAATCAACGCTTTTAAGTTGTCAGACATCTCAAAGTTTAGATTGACGTTTTTCGGTGGGACAGGGTTCAAGAACCATTTGTCATAAATGCTATTGATTTCGCCTGAGCTAAAGACATTATTTAATGCTTCATTGACGACGGCTTTGAATTCAGGATCGTCTTTACGCATCATACAGCCATAAATCTCAAACGATTGTGGCTCACCAACAATGACCCATTCATCAGGATTTTTAGCTTTGGCTTTTTCGCCTGCGAGCAACACATCATCCATCATAAAGGCATCAGCACGACCATTTTCTAACATCAAAAAGGCTTCGCCGTGATCTTTTGCTGAGATGATATTCATATCCATATTGTTGTCAGCATCATATTGACGGATATAACGCTCTGAGGTCGTTCCTGCGGTGGTGACGAGGGTTTTGCCTTTTAGGTCTTCAAAGCTTTGGATACCAGAGTCTTTGTTGGTCAATAGACGCGTACCAATCTCAAAGAAACCATTAGAGAATGCCACTTGTTTTTGGCGCTCTTCGTTGTTGGTGGTTGAGCCACACTCAAAATCCACCGTACCATTTTGAACCAATGGAATACGCGTTTGCGAGGTGATTAAGTTATAACGGACGTTGAGATCTGGCATGTTGAGCTTTTGCTTAACGGCTTCAACGACTTTCATTTCTAAATCGTGGGCATAGCCGATAGGCTGATTAGGATCATCAGCGATATAAGAGAATGGGATAGAAGAATCACGGTGACCGACGACGATGGTGCCTGAGTCTTTGATTTTTTGTAGCGTGCCGTTGGTATCGGTGGCAGCTGCTTCTGTCGTCGTGGCGTCATCTGCTGGCGCAGCTTCTGTATTGGTCTGGCTACTGTTGTTACAACCAACTAAGCCCAGTGCCATAAAGGCTGCCAACGTTAACGGTTTAGAAAATAAATGGGTCATGAAATACATCCTTTTATCGCAAGCTTTTATCACAAGATTGAATGAGTGCTTTGAAGACACGAGTCTGATTGACCGACCTCATTGCTCCGCATCCGTACGGTTGTTGCTATTTTTTTTCAAAATGCAACTCAATGTTACTGTACAACAAATTTATGCCAGATGGTAAGTTTTTTTTGAAGGAAGTGATATTTTGGAATATATTTATTTTTTGGACAAAACCCGTTGCATTTAGCCAAGGCGCGGTCGTTCATACAGTCAAATAGCGGTTTTATTTCTTCTTAAACTTGTCTGATATTGCTACCATTTTTCAGAACACATTGTGGACACAATATTGTAGCTGCTACGATTGATAAATCGGTAGTCATCCCCATAAAGCTAACAACTTCTTAATACTACATATGACTTATGACACAAGATACTCAAGTTCCTAACACGGACAGCCAAACTGCTGGCACCCATAGCGATGTCGATGTACGTCAACGCTTTTTTATTGAAGACTCTCCTGTGCGCGGTGATGTAGTGCGCCTATCGCGCAGCTACGCGAGTACAATTGCGCAAAAGCCCTACCCTGAAGCCATCAAACGCTTATTGGGTGAGATGCTGACGGCGGCAAGTTTGCTGATCAGTACGGTCAAAATTAATGGTCGCCTCTCTATCCAATTGCAGTCATCAGACAGCGACAGCCTGCTAAATTGGGCGATGGCAGAATGCGATCAAGACGGTATCATCCGTGCGCTTGCCAGCTGGAAGGGTGAGACCGATGAGCAAGTGCAGGCTTGGGACAATATGATCCATGCCAAAGATGCGTTTGCTGAGCTGGGTGCTATGGGACAAGGGGTATTGTTCATTAATATTCACCCTGAAGGTGGCGAATCGTACCAAGGTATCGTTGAGCGTAGCCACGACAATCTGGCAGATTGCTTGGCGCATTATCAAAAGCAATCAGCACAGATTCCAACGCTCATTAACCTAGCTTCTGATGGCTTGCAAGCGGGTGGTATCTTGGTACAGATGCTACCACGTACTGCAGAAGAAACGTCTGAAGTTGAGCGAAACCAAGATGCAGGTATCGACGATGATCTATGGACACGTCTAAGCGTGTTGACACGCACGGTCAAGGCAGAAGAGCTGACCACATTGGATGCCAATGAGATTCTGTATCGCTTGTATCACGAAGAAAATGTCGTCGCCCCTGAGCCTGCTCCCCTAGCGTTTGGTTGCACGTGCTCACGCGAGAAATGTGAGATGGCCATCGAGCAAATCGGTGAAGCAGAAGCGTTAGATATCGTTGATGAGCAAGGCGGTACGTTTGAGATGGATTGCGGATTCTGCGGTGAAGTCTATACATTTGATAAAGATGATGTCGCAGCGATATTTGCTGAGTAAGTTTTTTATCACTAAGCATCTGTATCAAAAAACCCTCAAGTGTCATGCTTGAGGGTTTTTTATTACTAATTGATAAATTTACTAAACCAGATTAATTTTTAGTTTTATTGCTATAATCAGCTATTGATGACTTGATGAAACGAGCTAAAAAGATGAACTATAAAAGGATAGATTATGAAGTCTTTATTACTATTGGATGGGTTGTTTTTTGGCTAGCCTTCTTAGCAATATGCTTTGATAGATCAGAAGGCATTGGTGGAATAGGTGCTTTCTTATCAGGTATTTTTGCACCGCTTGCACTTTTTTGGTTTTATAAAAGCTACAGAATACAAAGTAGTGAGCTAAAACTCCAAAGAGAAGAGTTGACTCTACAACTCAAAGCGTTAGAACAATCTGTACTAGCTCAAAGAGGTTCAGAAACAGCTTTAAAAGAGCAATCTGAAGCTTTATTTCGTCAGTTAGAAATTATTGAAAACCAGTACACTGATTACCTAAAAATAGTAAACTCTAAGCGACCCTTGTTTGATATCGTATATCAGGGATTAGAGAGGGAAAAAAACCCTTTAAAATGGAGACTATTTTTAATAATGGTCATACTATCGAAAGACTTAAAGTTACTAGAGTCGAGTACGTTATAGTACTTTCAAACTCTAGAGCAAACTGCGTTGTAAAAAGAGTTTTAGCATCCGATGAATTTGAAACTTATATTAAAACCTATACTGGAATCAAGTTACGAATGGATGATAACGAAATAGAAAAAACATTCCAAACTTCGGCCGAACATATTACATTAGTATGTAGATTGAGTCTGCCTCCAGAAGCAAAGCCTCATGAGCATAGTGAAGAAGCTTTTAATGTATTAAATGGCGAACTAATTAAAATTAATTACGCATTTGATAATCAGTATGCTTCTGACACTTATGAGTTCTATCAAGACGGAAACAATCAGCTTAAAATTAAGCTATTGACCACTGATGGAAAGCCAGAATCAGTTGTGGCAATAACAAATAATCTAAAGCATAATCCATATTAAACATAATATCTACTACACCGCCACAGACAAACTTCTAGGGTAAGAATGTATGCGCGGACGTCCAGCATAGTCACTTCTTCCATTATCGAGCAGCCATTCAACGACTTGCTCACGCACTCGCCTGCTATGGATTAAGTTAAAATGATTGACGCCATAAAACACCGCTTTATGACCATCTGGTACAAACAACGCATGTTCAGCATCATCTTCACCTAACGCGGATGCGACCGATACCAAGCTGTCTCCTAGCAAATCCGTCATCTTAGATTCGTAATGCGCCTCAATCAACGCACTGGCGACAAAGTAAGTTTTGATACCACTTGGCAGGCGCGCAGGATGACGAAAGTCTTGTGGTAATACGCTGCGGCCTTCTAGCGCTTTCCAGTCAGCATCACGAATACTGCCATGACGCAGATCAATGATACCAGCACTCCTCATATCACCGAGCTTGGCAAGTGAGCCTGCAAATGGCAGCTTGGCGATGATGTCTTGTACATAATTCCCGATACGCTCAAGCACTGCCCCATGATGCGGTGAGCCTAGCGTGATAAGATTGCCCACGCGCTTTATCCAATCTAGGCGCTCCTGCTCACCATAAAACAGCGCACTGCGCGCGACCAAGCCGCCCATGCTGTGACCCACCAAATCTATCTGAGTAATATTTGGGTTATTATCGACCACGTCCTGTAATAGTTGAGAGAATTTACGACCGCTGCGAGAGATACGTCGACCTGTATTGTAATCTAAGTACAGAACGGTGGTATCGGGCTGACTGATATGAATCGCCTCGCCCAGATTATTGCCTTCTTGTGACTGCCAGCTTAAGTGACTCATGCACAAGCCATGGCACAAAATGACAATCCGCCCTGCTAGTCGCTCACTTTGGGGATTGCCTTCTTTGGTATACAACATCATCGGAATCGCGAGGGCATTTTGGTTATTGACCAGATGATCACCCATGACACCATTGATGACATTGACCAGTTTTTTTAGTGAGTCAGGCAACGGCTGAGCCGTTTTTTGGACGATAAAGTTTTTGTATATTCGTAGTACCGAGGCCAGATTGTTACCGACCATGAGCATGATATGACGTATCGTGCCATATATACGCCCATTGAGACCACGCTGCCATTTATTTAGGTGCTTGTCGTTGAATCGACCTAACGGACGTAGAATCACTTCACGATGAATGGACTCGACGATTTCAGTCATCTCAACCACACCTGTGGTGGCGAGCTGCGCCAACCCTTCAAAAAAATCCGCCAAAGAGACAGGATCTTTGTTTAATTCATTGCCATCCTCTGTATCTGCCAACAACTTGACCAACTCCTCCATATCAATGGCTTCGAGTTGGTCTATCTGCTCGTACAAATCACCATGCTGTGGCACGCTATCAGCTGACACAAAATGGGCATCAAGCTCATGGCGATTACGCGTATAACTGCTATCATTCTGAGCGCTACTGTCACTAACACTGTTGTTGTAAAACAAATTTTGACTGCTCATAATATCGGCACGTTTAGCGAAAAGAAGAGTTTTCTATACTATCCTTTAACGCTAACAAATAGAAGCGAACCCTATGATATTCGCATGCGTTCACGACCAAAAGAACGCTATTAGTGATAAGCGGTGTTTCTATGGTTATCAAAGTATTAGTGACAATAAAAATCCCAAGCCATGACTTGGGATTTTTATTGAATGCGCGTTTTTACTGTTTTATCCAGCGCTCATTGAGCGTTTACCTAACTAGGCAGTAGCTGCTGCCTCAAATGACTCTGCCAGTATGACATCTCCATCATCACGTGTGATCATGACCGTTGCTGAGCGCGGAGTACTACCGCCAGCGACCGCACCCCATGTATTACCTGGATGCTGAATATTAATAAACAGCGTCTTGAAATCTGGGGTCATGGTAATACCTGTCACCTCACAGCCCTCAGGACCGACAAAGAAGCGTTTGATATTGTCGTTGCTGGCAGGCATACCCACTCGGGTTTGCTGCCCTGCTGAGGTGGTGATGGTCGTACCATCGCTGACTTTGCCCGGCAGCGCTGCCAGTAGCATACAGTTGGTGGTATCGGTATAAGCACCATCATCAGTCTGAATCCACAACACACCGCGTGGATCAAAATACAAGCCATCAGGAGAGGATAGATCGTTACTGGCGCTTAGCTGTGATAGGTTCTCTGCCGACAGGTCACTTGGCGCACCAAACAGATAGATATCCCACTCAAAGCTCGTTGCCGCATGATCGCCACCAGTTTCTGCCCAGCGAATGATATGACCATTGTCATTACCACGCTCTTTACCATCCACTTCATAGCTACGTGGATTAGCAGCTGATACGGGCTGATCATCGCGCTCGCCGCGATATTTATTGTTGGTCAAAGTGACATACACTTCACCTGTGATCGGGCTGACCGATACCCATTCAGGACGATCCATCTTGGTGGCACCAGCGGCATCACCAGCAGCACGGGCATAGACCAAAACTTCATCTTGACTGTTGAACGGCAACGCACTATTAAAAGCATCCAAGCCATTTTGACCTTGAACAAGCGCTTTCCACTCGCCGCTACCATCTTCATTAAAGATCGCAACATATAGTGTGCCTTCGTTGAGATACTTATCACCCGCTTTTAGGCCACCACCGATATCATTGTTTGACCACATCGCTTTTGAGACAAACTTGTAGATGTACTCACCACGCGCATCATCACCCATATAAAACACAACAGGCTTGCCTTGTTCAACAGGTGCATAGGCACAGTTTTCATGAGCAAATCGGCCCATGGCAGTACGTTTTTGCGGCGTAGAATTTTGATTAAATGGGTCAATCTCAGTAATATAACCAAAGGTATTAAAGCCGTTGCGATAATCGTCAGCAGCACTGGCACCGACGGCTGTCATATCCCAGCGTGAAAACTCGTCGGTGATGATAGCGTCTTTGGCATCAGGCGTGTGCCATAGATATCGAGAGCCTGGAGAGTTCTCTGGCGCACCATAACGCTCGCGACCGTAATTAGCACTGGCGCTCAACTGGCTGGCATCCTGTCCGCGCGCAAACACACCCAAGAAGTTCTCTTCTGTGGTCAGGTAAGTGCCCCAAGGTGACAAGCCTGCACCGCAGTTATTATTAATGCCGCGCGTCTGAAAACCCGTCGGATCAAACTTCGTTTTGACCAAATCTGAGCCTGCGACAGGGCCAGCCAACTGCGCAGTTGTGCTACTGGTGATGCGTCGATTGTATTTGGAGTTTGGCACCATCTCATAGCCGATACCATCTGCGCGGCGCTTCATCTCAACTACGGCCACGCCATGGCAGTTGACTTCACGGCGCACATCGCTGGCAAGGCGGCGGCGTTGGAACAAAGGCGCGGCCTCCGCATCCTCGATGACATAATAACCAAACGGGCTAAGCTCGCTACTATTCACGTATTCGTGATTCATAACCAGCAGGCCATTTTCTGAGGCTTTGGCATCATAGGCATTACCGTTTTTGCCAAAAAACCACATACCATCATGGTTATCGCCCATACGCCACTCAAACGATTCAGCTGACTGCTCACGATTGTCCTTCCAGTCTTCAATACCAGACATGAGCGGCGTGCCAAGCGGCAATATAATCTCTGCCTGATAGCCATCTGCCACCGTCATGGTCTCAGCAGTGGAGTGTGCCACCGCATTGAATGTCAACGTTTGAGGGCGCGCCAAATCCCCTTGCGCAGGGATAGCAGCATTATTGTCACTGTCTGTCATAGGACGGCTGTTGTCGTCATCGTCACTACAGCCAGCTAAGGGTAACGCCCCAAAAAACGCTGCTGCCGTCAACCCTGTACCACCTTTTAAGATACTACGACGATTCAAACGACGGTTGATAACTGTCTGAAAGTCCATGTTGTTGGTCGGGTTTGAATCTTCAATGATTTCGTGAGCGAGTTCGGGTTCTTTATTTAATAGTGTCATTATCGGTCACCTTGCTTTTAGGCTAGATTGGCGGAGAGTTGGTCGCAGCGTTGCTATTACAACCATATAATTTTGAATTCCGCTTAAGTCTACTGAAGACTTATGACAGCACGCTGAACGATAGATGACAAACTGATGACAATCATCCGTTCGATGACAACTCAAAACAATTGAGCCAATAACAACCATCAAGCAGAAAAAATAGTGTGATGATTTGACGTGGCATAGAAAGTATGGAAAGAATATAGGGAGCATAAACACAAAAAACCCCAAGCAATCGCTTGGGGTTTTTGATATTGAACGGTTACTGTACGCTATTATCAGCTGGCGTGGCACCCTTATTGTACATGGGTTACCCATTCATGATTGCCCAGCGTGAGGGTGAGCTTGTCCCCTGCTTGTAGGACGCCCACACCGCTTGGTGTACCAGTCATAATCACATCACCTGCCTGTAAGCTAAAAGCGTGACTGATATTGACCAGCAGCTCGTAAACAGGGAACAGCATCAAAGCACTATCGCCATCTTGTACCAGCTTATCATTGATGGCAAGCTGATAATGGACATCGTGAAGATTGCCAAAGGCTTGTGGGTCGAGCCAATCAGCAAGCACACAGGCCCCGTCAAAACACTTAGCACGCTCCCACGGATGACCTTTTTCTTTAAGGGTGCTCTGCAAATCGCGCAAGGTCAAATCCAGCCCCAAGGTCACCCCGCCAACTGCTTGCTGTGCCTCCTCAATCGTTGCCATAGACAAGTCAGTGGACAGCTGAATACATAGCTCTGCCTCATAATGCGTCCCGCCAAATATCTCTGGATTGGGACGAATCACATCATGGCGAGTAGATACCACAGAAGAGGCGGGCTTCATAAACAATATGGGTGATGATGGCACCTCATTGCCAAGCTCCTCTGCATGCGCCGCATAGTTACGCCCCACGCAGACGACTTTGCCAATAGAGCTACGCAGACGCTCATTGTGGTTATCAGTGCTCTGTTCTTCATTGACACCAGCAACAATGGCATTTGCTAATGACATATGTGGCGATTGGCTCATACTAGACTCTCCCTATAAATGATAAATATTTTTCAGCAATCCATACTATATTGTCTACTGTCACCTTTATTGTCATCTTGGCGACCATTCATTACTAGTGACTCTCTACGGAATCGTGTTGGTCACAACATCTGGTGGCACATAGCTGGCGTGTCGGTTCATACGTTTTTCAAACAGTCTAAAGCTAAACAAGATAACCCATGACAGCACAAGATAAACGATACCGGCAGCAAAGAACAGCTCCATCAGCGTATAGGTACGCGCACTGATCGTACGAGCCACCCCCGTAATATCCATCAACGCGATGGTCGATGCGAGCGCACTGCCCTTTAGCATAAAGATAACTTCATTACTGTAGGCTGGGATCACAATACCAAACGCACGCGGCAACGTTACACGTGTCAGCTTCTGCCATTTTGACATACCAAGCGCATCGGCCGCCTCAAGCTCACCGACAGGTATCGTCTGAATCGCACCGCGTATAATCTCTGCCAGATATGCACTGGTATTTAGGGTAAAGGCGATGATGGCACACCAGTATGCTTGACTGAGCACCGGCTCCCATAAAAACGACTCACGCACCGCCCCGAACTGACCAAGACCATAATAAATCAGGAATATCTGCACCAGCAGCGGCGTACCGCGGAAAAAGAAAATATAAAGAAATGGCAATATCTGTACTAACCAGCTCTTCGACAAGCGCAGCAGCGCTAGAATCAAACCAAAAAACAATCCGACAATACCTGAGATCACGACCAGCTGTACAGTCAGTACCGCACCGCCCAGTAAATCAGGTATATGATCAAAAATGACCTGCCAATTCCAATCCATAGTATCTCTCCTCTATCCTATGGTCGATTGACTGTGAGTGGATTGACGGCTTATCTTTTTAGCATAGCGTGCCGCTGGATTGGCGCGCCACTCAAGCCACATCATAAAGCCAGTAATCAACATGGTCAGACCCAAATAAATAATCGCGGCTGCCATATAAAAGGTAAATGGCTGCTGTGTTGACTGCGCAGCACGCGACGACTGGTACATAATATCTTTGAGACCCACCACAGACACCAGCGCGGTGTCTTTGAGCAATACCAAAAATAAATTGCCCAAACCTGGCAATGCAATCTGCCATACTTGCGGCAACGTAATGCGATAAAAGATCTGAAAAGGACGCATACCAATCGCTTGCGCAGCCTCTCGCTGCCCCACTGGAATTTCTTGAATGGACATACGAAAAATCTCAGTCGCATACGCACCAAACGCGATCGACAGCGCCATAACACCGCCCCAAAAAGCGCTGATCTCGACATAGTCGTTGTAGCCGAACTTTTTGAGGATGCTCATCAATAAGATAGAGCCGCCATAATAAATAAAGAGCACCAATAGCAGCTCAGGAATACCGCGCATCGTCGCAGTATAGACAGTCGCAAGCTTACGCAGCAACCAGATATTGGACATCTTTGCGGTTGCGCCAAGCAAGCCTAAGCCTAAACCAATGATTAAACTGGTCACGGCAAGCTGTATGGTGACGGTAGCGCCGCTTAATAAAAGCGCGCCAAATCCTTGTAAGTCAAACACGATTATCCACTCAGTCTCTTTATATTAGCAATTTGCAAAATATGAGTTAAAAGAATCAGCATCAATAGCTGAACGCAGTCCATCACCGTATTTTATACCACCTCAATACAGATGGTCGTCGTCAAAAAAAATGACGTCAGAGCAGTACGATGCGCACCGCGATAATTGACACAGTAGAAATGAGCGCTGATTTTATCATATTCGCTCGCCGTGATGTTAATACTGACGCGTAAAAGCTGTGCCTAAGCCGTACTTAAACAGACACTTACCTCTAGAAACACACAATAAACCGACTAAATTTGAGCAACCTTGATAGGCACTCATAATGTGTATTCGTTGATATGACAGTCAATAAAAAAGGACGTCACCATCATGGCAACGTCCTTCTTATTGAGAAACAATCAACTGTTATTGGCTATAAACCTTTCTTATGAAAGCCGTAGCGTGCAGCTGGTAAGATTACTGACCGGCGGTCTCTGCGACTGGCTGCTCAGGCGCGTCTGCATCTGAGGTCTGCATCGCAGATTCTGGTACAGCAAAATACTGTTGGTTGATTTTGTCATACGTACCATTGGCTTTTATATTGGCCAAAGATTGATTGATCTTTGCTTGTAGCGGATCGCCTGGGCGTACTGCTATCGCAAAGTTATCATTGATATCAATCTCTTCACCTTTTAGTGCATATTTACTACCAGCAGGAGAGCTCAGCCACTCTATCGCAGGCAGCTTATCAGAGATCATCGCATCGACACGGTTTGACCCTAAATCTAAAAACGCATTGCTCAACGTATCATAAAGCTTCATCTCAGCGTTTGGATATGTGTCTTCAAACCACTGTGATGAGATGGTCGAGCGCTGTGCGGCAATCGAGTGAGCGTCAATGTCGCTTTGCTTACTAGGATCAAAACTGCTGTCTTTTTTGGCCAAAAAAACCAAGGTATTGCTAAAGTATGGGGCGGTAAAGCTGACCTGCTCTGAACGCTCTGGCGTAACGGACATTGCTGCCACGATTGCATCGTACTTACCGGCTTTTAGACCAGGAATAATACCGTCCCAATCTTGCGCCACAATCTCGCAAGTCACTTGCAAATCCGCACAGAGGGCATTTGCGATCTCAACGTCAAAACCACCCAAGGTTCCATCGGCGTTGGTATAGTTGAAAGGGGCGTATGCGCCTTCAGTAGCGATGCGCAGTATGTCACCCTTCGTTGCTACCGCTGTCTCGCTCGCCTCAGTATTGGCATCATCTGCACTCTCTTGGCTATTGCTACAGCCAGCGATGGTAAAAATAGTCGCCAGTGCGAGCAATGGCACAGATAGACGACTGGTCTTCATAGCGCTAATAATAGATTTGCCAGTCGTAGCACAGGCTGAAAAACAGTGATTGCTCATGATCATCCTTGGGTTTTCTGAGGTAAACAACACTTTTAAAACAACGATCTATGCAAGTGACGTTGTATTAGTTTGTGGCCGCTTCTGCTGGCATCTCTTCATCAACGACTAATACTTCATCGACGCCATCAGTGACCGATGCTTTTTGTGCGGCAGCAGTCGAGCTGGTACCGAAGTAGCTGCCTGTGATTTGATCATACGTGCCGTTGTCTTTTAGCTCAGCCAATGCTGTGTTGAATTTGGCAATCAGTGGGTCGCCTTTACGGAAGGCAATACCCATCGCATCGTCATTGGTGCTGATCTCGTCACCTTTAACTTCATAGTCTTTGCCCGCGTCTGTTTTTAGCCAGTCAATACCAGTGACTTTATCAGACATCATCGCGCGTGCGCGACCTGAGGTTAGATCTAGGTAGGCATTGTCTTGGGTATCATACAGTTTGATGTCCGCATCTGCGTGCTCGTCCTGTAGATACTGCGATGAGACAGTAGAGCGCTGTGAGGCAATTGGTTGACCTTTGAGCGAATCGATGCTGATATCGTCGCCTTTTTTACCAATCAAGATGATACCACTGTGAAAATAAGGGTCACTAAAATCGACCACTTCTTTACGTTCAGGGGTGATAGACATCCCTGCGATGGCGGCATCAAATTTTTGTGCGTTAAGCCCTGGAATCAAACCATCCCAATCTTGAGAGATGACTTCACATTCTGCTTTCATCTGTGCACATAATGCGTCAACCAACTCAATCTCATAGCCAATCAGTTTGCCATCAGCATCTGTGTAGCTAAAAGGCTTGTAGCTTGATTCTGTCGCGATTTTGATGTTCATAGGTGCTTCAGTCGCGGTGTCCGCGTCAGCGCTTTCTGCTGGTGCTGAGCTATCGTTACAACCTGCCAGCAGTAACATGGCGGCGCTAAGCGGTGCTAGCCACAATGCTTTTTTGCTCATTGATGATGTTATTGAAAGTGTCATACTTATTATTCCTTAATATAGTTACCAGCCATATCGTCACTTATTACGTGCTGCTTGATGCCTCATTGAGCGCCACTTACTCAGTACTTGTCAGTGGCGCGCGTATTCGCAGCAATCTTTAGTGAGTCATTATTGACCAAAGTTTTGCTGCTCAAGACGGGCAAGCTCACCGTTGCTACGGATTTCGCTCAATGCTTTATCAAACTCCGCTTTGAGTCCATCACCTTTACGCACGGCAATAGCAATATTGTCATCGTTATCAATCTCATCACCAACGATACCGAATCCTTCTTTATTGTCAGCGAGCCATGATTTGGCAGAGACCTTCTCAGCCAGTACCGCATCGCTACGACCAGACTTTAGATCCAAGTAAGCATTGTCATAGTTGTCATATAGCTGGACGGTATTGCCGTCTTTGCCTTCGTAGTTATCTTGTAGATAAGCGCCTGGCGTGGTAGAACGCTGACCGCCAAGCGTGACATTTTGGATCGCCATTGGATCAAAACTGCCATCGTTATTGGTGAGCCAGACCATGGTATTGGCAAAATACGGCTCGCTAAAATCTACTTTTTCTTGGCGCTCAGCAGTGATGGACATACCTGCGATAACGGCGTCATATTTTTGTGCCAATAGACCTGGGATAATACCGTCCCAATCCTGTGCTACGATTTCACAGTTGGCTTGCATCTGCTCACACAAGGCATTGGCAACATCGACATCAAAACCGCTCAAGCTACCATCAGCGTTGGTATAGTTAAATGGAGGATAAGCGCCTTCGGTGGCGATACGGATGGTTTGGCCAGTGGTTTCTGCCGCAGGTGCATCGGCATTGGCTTCGGTAGTTTCATCGGCAGGTTGACTACAAGCGCTTAGCATGAGCGCAGCAGAGACGGTCATCGATGACCATAATAGACGAGGGTTCGACATCATATGTTCCTTAAATTCTGATGGGTATGGATATGGGGTTCTGATACTTTGTCCTCTGACGTCCCTGCCAGACAAGCAATATAGATAGCAGAATAGATAGGCCGCCGTTCAAATGGACGGCCTATAAACCTTTTGATAATACCTGAGTAAAAAATCAAAAACAAACGTTTTGCATACTCACCGTGACTATTGGGCAATAAAGGGTAAACAATAGTTACGCTATAGTGATTTTTATATTTGGTAGGCCTTGACGGCAGTAGTCATCTACCACCATCTGGTTTCTAATGTCTGATGTGGGCAGGATTAGTGCGGACGATGAGAGGCCATAAAGTCTTTGACACGCTCTGATGTCGGATTGTCAAAGACTTGCTCAGGTGTGCCAATCTCTTCAACCACCCCTTGATGCAAAAAGACCACTTTGCTTGATACTTCACGGGCAAAGCGCATCTCATGAGTGACGATCAGCATAGTGCGACCCTCTTCTGCCAGCTCTCGCATCACAGCCAGTACTTCATTGACCAACTCAGGGTCTAGCGCTGAGGTTGGCTCATCAAATAACAGCACTTGCGGCTGCATGGCAAGCGCGCGCGCAATGGCAACCCGCTGACGCTGACCACCAGATAAGTTCGCTGGATAGGCGTCTTTTTTATCGAGCAAACCGACTTTGTCGAGCAGTTGTTCAGCATCACTAATCGCTTGGGCTTTTTTAATTTTAAGCACCTGCGTTGGACCCTCAATAATATTTTGCAAAATCGTCTTATGTGGCCACAAGTTAAAGTTTTGGAAGACGAACCCAACGCGAGCACGCAAGCTCTCTAACTGCTTCACATCCGCCGCTTGCAGCTCACCTGATCTGGCAGGTTTTAGCATGAGCTCTTCGTTACCGATCAGGATACGACCTTGATTGGGATTTTCGAGCAAATTAATGCAGCGCAGCAAGGTTGATTTACCTGAGCCCGATGAGCCCAAAATAGAGATAACATCACCGTCATAGGCAGTGAGAGATACCCCTTTGAGTACTTCTAATGAGCCATAGCTTTTATGGATGTCTTGTAAGTCTAAGGCGATAGGCCGAGTCGGGTTTTTTGCAGTATCAAGCATGGTTCAGCAGACTTCCAATAAATATGAGTGAAAACACGAATAAAAATAAATAAGAGCTGTATATTATAAATAAGAGCTATACAGTATCAGCATCTATAGCATTATTATGCTAATGCTACGCCTGAGCAGGCCAAGAGAAAAATGCCATATTGTCTCTTATTACACAGTAAAAAGGCAAATCTTGTGTTTAACCAGTCAGTTAATCAGTACTGGATAACTGACTGGCACAAAAAAGCCCAGACCATATTTATCGCTCTGGGCTTTATTTTATCACTTTCGCGTGCCAGACGTTGTTTTATCTGATAATGCTATATTGACCAACACACTATCATAGCGTTTGGCGCGCCATAAAACTTAGTACGTCGATACATGCTCTGAATCTTCCGTGCCATCGAGCACTTCTGCCTCATCAGCGGTTGCCACAGCCACATCATCCCCTGTACTAACAGCCATACCGTCATCAGCGCTAGCAACGGCGATGTCATCAGAACTGGTTGCTGTCGCATTCTCTTCAACGTTGGTTTGGGCGTCAACGCTTGTATTCGCTTGCGTCTCCATTGGTGTCTCATCTTTGCTACAAGCACTTAGCGCAAGCACCCCTGCAACCAAGCCAACCGTCATCCAGTTTTTGTATGTCATGTTTTTAGTCGTCATCGTTATTCTCCATTACTTGTCATATGATTCAGCGTCATTTGTTGATAGTGCCGTTTTCTTAGTGCCTACTATACTGATGATACATCGCAGCTACCTTAGTATTTACAGCGCAGTTCTGTTAAAGGCACGTAAACACGGCTCACAAAACATTTGAAGCAACCCTTTTTAAACACTAGGAAATAAGCTTTAAAACACCCCTTTGTAAAGTCACTTTGATGCTTTGTAAAGCGGGTTCTGTTCACAAAATCATCTTTACTATCGCCGCAATCTCCTCTATGTTAAATAGCATAATGACCTATGGACCGCTAAATAGGCATTCAAAACTGATTTTTTGCTAAATTTTCGCCTTTTTAGGCGCTTTTATTTATATAAAACTGATATCACATAAGGAGAATAATTGATGAGTCAAGCAAATACGACGGATATTACCACCTACATGCAGTCTGTTGGCAAGCAAGCCAGAGCCGCTTCTCGTGCGCTCGCGGCAGCCAATACAGGCGACAAAAACGTCGCACTCATGGCCATTCATGATGAGCTAGTCAATGCCAAGCCAGATATTTTGGCAGCCAATAAAATCGATATGGACAACGGTCACAAAAACGAGCTTGATAGCGCTCTGCTCGATCGCTTGGAATTAAACGAAGCACGATTCAACGCTATGCTCCAAGGCCTAAAAGACGTGGCGAGCCTGCCTGATCCAATCGGCGAAGTGACGGATATGACTTATCAGCCATCAGGGATTCATTTGGGCAAAATGCGTGTGCCACTGGGCGTCGTTGGCATGATTTATGAATCGCGTCCTAACGTAACCTTAGAAGCTGCTTCACTGGCACTAAAATCAGGCAACGCCATCATCTTACGCGGTGGCTCTGAAGCGTTTGAATCCAATCAAGCGATTGCTAAATGCATCATAAAAGGGCTTGGCCACACGGATCTCTCTGAGCACAGCGTTCAAGTATTACAAACGACCGATCGAGCTGCTGTTGGTGAGCTGATCACCATGACTGAATATGTCGATGTTATCGTGCCACGTGGCGGCAAAGGTCTGATTGAGCGTATTAGCAACGACGCCCGCGTCCCTGTGATCAAGCATCTAGATGGTAACTGCCATACCTTTATCGATAGCGATGCGGATCCTGAGATTGCCATCAAAGTCAGTGTTAATGCCAAAACCCATCGTTATGGTACGTGCAACACGATGGAAACGCTGCTGATTGATGCCTCTATCGCCAAAGATTTACTGCCCAAGATTGCCACCGCCATCATTGAAGCCGATGACGCGATGCAGCTACGTGTAGACGATAGCGCCCAAAGCATCTTAGCCGATGTGATCACCTTAAACGGTCACTTGTCTGCTGCTACCTCTGAGGACTGGGATACAGAATATCTTGCCCCTATTCTTGCGGTCAAAGTCGTCGACGGTATTGATGAAGCCATTGAGCATATCAATACACATGGCAGCCATCATACCGATGTCATCATCACGGACAACTATACCAAATCGCAACGCTTCATTCGTGAAGTGGACTCAGCGAGCGTCATGATTAACGCCTCTAGCCGTTTTGCTGATGGCTTTGAATATGGTCTTGGTGCTGAGATTGGCATCTCAACGGACAAAATCCATGCGCGCGGCCCAGTGGGTCTTGAAGGTTTGACCTCGCAAAAATGGATCGTCTATGGTCATGGTGAAGTACGTGCATAACTAAATCTGTATTCATGATTGAATCGAGAGTTTGAGAACGTCGGCCATTGTGCTGGCGTTTTTTTATGATAATCATAGCTATCTATATTACGGACATCTAAACAATAAGGAGCAGTGCCATCATGCAAAGCGGCAAGATTAAACATTGGAATCACGAAAAAGGCTATGGCTTTATCGATGTCGATGATCAAGATGAGGACGTGTTTTTTCATATTAGCAAAGTAAGTTTGGCGGAGCCGATAGCGGTTGGTCGACGTGTCTATTTCACGAGTAGTCGCAATGATAAAAACCAATTGCGTGCCACCAAAGTGACGTCAGCCATACTCAGCATTGAACCAGATACTGCACCAAATACACCAAGGCAGATGCCCAATAATAGCAAACGAGATAATCACAGCCGCCCCTCAAATCGCAACCATCAAAACACTCGTCAAAATAGCTCTCGCAACAAGAGAAGCCTAGGCAGTACCCTATTTAGCCTCATTGCCATTATCGCTGTCGCTGTCTACTTCTTTGGTGATTTAGGCTCGACGTTATCTCAGTATACGTCTGACAATGCCAGTCAAGTCGCCACAACTGATACAACGACCACTAGCATCACAGGCGATGCACAAGTCAATAAGACAATTGCGTTGATTCAACAAGGCGGGCCATATCCTTATCCCAATAAAGATGGCACAACGTTTTATAACCGTGAAGGCAGACTACCCGCCCAGTCGCAAGGCTACTACCGTGAATACACCGTACCCACCCCTGGCGTCTCCCATCGCGGTGCGCGGCGTATCGTCACAGGTGGTCGCCCGCCCACTGTTTATTACTTAACCGTCGATCACTATGACAGTTTTCAAAAGCTTGAGGTGCACTAACATGAAACAAGCAAATATGAAACAAGAAGCCATGAATCAGAAAGATACGAGCCAAGCCATCCACTATGTCAGTCAAGACTCCATTAACCAAAACGGTACAGCGCTATCTGCCGTCATTCCTACTCAGGCTGTTACCATACCCGCGTGTGACACACTGGACAAAACCACGCTATTGACGAGTCTGGCGCGTGCCTGCCACTTCCCCAGCTATTTTTCACACAATTGGGACAGTGCATGGGACTGTCTGACAGACAGCGATGTGCGGCACTTAGTGCTTGATTTGACGGTAATAAAAAAGATAAACACCGAAGATTTCAATATCTTTAAAAGCATTATAGAAGATGCTTATAGCGACTTTGGCAAGCCGCAACTGTGGATTATTGTGCCCTTTGAGAATGACACTTAGCGGTGAAAAAATGACGAGGAGACTGCAGGGAGTAATAAAGACATCTTTGAGAGACCCGATAGCATGCGCTTTATCACGGCATCCTCTACTATCGAGACATTAGCGCTATTTGCAGGGGCATTGGCTTTTGCCGATGGGATGACGCTCGTGGCTGAGGGCACATGGTTTGAGCTACCGATGTTTGTCTGGGCACTGGCAGGCGGCGTTATCATTCGCAATGTGTTAACGATGGTCTTCAATTTTGAGATGTTTGATCGCTCGATTGATGTATTTGGTAATGCGTCTTTGAGTCTGTTTTTGGCAATGGCGTTACTGTCATTGAAGCTGTGGCAGTTGACGGATTTGGCAGGGCCTGTATTGGTCATATTGATCGTACAGACCATCATCATGATTATCTACGTCTACCTCATTACCTTTAAAGTCATGGGCAAAGACTATGACGCGGCAGTACTCTCAGCAGGACATTGCGGTTTTGGTATGGGAGCTACCCCGACAGCGATTGCCAATATGCAAGCAGTCACGGATCGCTATCTCCCCTCGCCGAAAGCCTTTTTAATCGTGCCAATGGTTGGTGCGTTCTTTGTCGATATCGTCAATGCCACGATATTGCAAATATTCACCAAGTTGCCGTTTATGTAATACTACGTCTGAGCGTATTTAAACCGTGATTAATCTTGAGGAGATTGCATGGGTCACATCGTGTGATAGCATTATTATCAAATACGATGTGATCTCACCGCCATCATCGTATCAATAGACATTACTCAGAATTATTAAAACTTATTAAAAGTATCGAGGCATTTTATGTTGGTATTTGCCATTATTCTTGTGGTTTCAGGCGCACTCATTATTGGTGCATTATGGGGTCTATACGGCTACATGCCTGACTGGATACAAGGCAATCTGCTTGCGCTGGCAGGTGGTGCGCTCATGAGCTCAGTGGTACTTGAGATGATTCAACCTGCGATTGGCGAGAGTGGTTTGTGGACGACTGTCGCCTTTACCGTGTTAGGCGCAGTGGTCTTTACGGGTATTGACTATCTGATTGATGAAAAAATGCAAAACAAAGGCGGGGCAGGTTTGCTTGCCGCTATTACGCTTGATGGTATCCCAGAAAACTTAGCGCTTGGCGTCGCGCTGATTGGTGGTAACGCTTTACAAGTCGCGGCACTAGCAGGGTCTATTTTATTATCAAATCTCCCAGAAGCCGCAGGCGGTGCCAAACAAATGCGCGATGGTGGTAGCAGTCACAAAAAAATACTCATGCTATGGATTGGTGCAGCTATTTTATTATCATTAGCAGCTATTATTGGCAAAACGCTTCTCAAAGATGTCGATGATGCAGTAATTAGTGTAATTGACTGTTTTGCCGCAGGGGCGGTGATTGCTTCATTAGCGACAGAAGTTTTTCCGTCTGCATTTAAAGATGGCAACCATTGGGCGGGTATCAGCACTGCTATTGGTTTGGTGCTGGCATTAGGACTCAATCAACTCGGTGGCTGAGATTCTAAATATTCGTAGGGTTTAAATTTGCCCCTTATTGCATGAGCATGCTCTTATCGCACAATTATTTGAATGAATAAAACCGCCCAGCGATAATATTGGGCGGTTTTTATTTATCTGACATTCGGTTCAAATATGTCTAGGTGCGGCGTCATGCAGCAACATGATCGACTCACTAAAGCGTAAACCCAATCACATTGAGCTTGTTCTCTTCTGCAAACTTAAACAACTCGTGAACGTGATTTAAATTCTCACGAAACGTATTCAAACCTTCTTGGCTCTCTACTTCGTGGTAGCCGATATCGTGTACCAATTTTTTTAAGTCTGTCGCGGCAAACGCTTTGACGATCTCAGGTACGACGGCCACATTGTATAATAAACCGTCATGCTGCTCATGCAGCGGGGTGCTATTGTTTGCCAAAAACAACAAATCGCACAAGGCATAATGCCCCTCTCCCAATAACTCAACCAGTTCTTCCGTATAATTTTCAAGAGATGCTTGTCTCACATCTAAGTATTGGTTATCGCGATTTTCTCTTAGCTCATCCAGTGTCATATCACCAACAAGTATGCTGGTTAAATTTTCCTCGCGAACACTACAAAAGCAAAATGACATAGTTGTTGGAATAGACATCGTATCTTCCTTAACTGTGATTAAAAATAAAAACCGCCTAGCAAACGCTAAGCGGTTTTTTGTTATACAACTCTCAAATAGAGTCAGTTAATACTTACTGGTTTTTTTCGTACACTGGTAGCTCTTTGCAGATGGCTTCTACCTTACCGCGTACTTCAGCTGCAACCGCTTCATCACCGCGGCTGTCTAGCACGTCACAGATCCAGCCTGCTAAATCACCCGCTTGTGCTTCGTTGAAGCCGCGAGTAGTAATAGCTGGGGTACCGATACGGATACCAGAGGTGACGAATGGTGATTTTGGATCATTTGGTACGGCGTTTTTGTTGACCGTGATATGTGCATCACCAAGCCATTTGTCGGCTTCTTTACCGGTCATTTCTTGCTTCACTAGGCTAATCAGCATGAGATGGTTTTCAGTACCACCAGAGATGATTTCATAGCCACGCTCTTGAATGACTTTTGCCATGGCTTGTGCGTTTTTCACGACTTGCTGCTGATAAGTTTTGAAGTTGTCTTCTAGCGCTTCTTTAAAGCAAACCGCTTTTGCCGCGATGACGTGCATGAGCGGGCCACCTTGGTTGCCTGGGAATACGGCAGAGTTTAGCTTTTTAGCAAGTTTCTCATCACGCGACAAGATCATACCTGAACGCGGGCCACGTAGGGTTTTGTGTGTGGTGGTAGTGGCCACATCAGCAAAAGGTATTGGGCTTGGATAGACGCCGCCCGCAACAAGACCAGCAACGTGTGCCATGTCTACTAGTAGATACGCGCCTACTTCGTCAGCGATGTCACGGAAACGCTGCCAATCAACGACTTGTGAATACGCTGAAAAACCTGCAATGATCATTTTTGGCTTGTGCTCACGCGCTAGGGCTTCTACTTGATCATAGTCAATTAAACCAGTGCCATCGACCAATCCATACTGTACGGCATTGTAGTTCAGACCTGAGAAGTTGATGTGTGCGCCATGCGTCAAGTGACCACCAGCGTCTAGACTCATGCCAAGTACCGTGTCATTGGCTTCTAGCAACGCTAAAAATACAGCAGAGTTTGCTTGGCTGCCTGAATGTGGCTGGACGTTGACGTATTCAGCACCGAACAGCTCTTTTGCACGGTCAATGACCAATTGTTCAATGACATCGACATGCTCACAACCACCGTAGTAACGCTTACCAGGATAGCCTTCAGCGTATTTGTTGGTCAAATCAGTGCCTTGTGCTTCCATCACTGCTTGTGAGCAGTAGTTTTCAGAGGCAATCAACTCGATGTGATTTTCTTGACGAACGCTTTCTGCAGCCATCGCTTCAGCAAGGGTCGGATCAAACTCTTTGATAGAAATGTCTTTAAACATAATAATGTCCTAAGTAGTGGCTGTCATTAAAAAAGTATCATTAAAAAGAAGCTGATAGCTTGCCCACAACCAAACGAACACTGCATCGACGTTGCTCAAAGTATGCTAGGTACTTGTGCACGCTGCTCTTTTGCCAGCTGTTTTATGGTACGACCATGATTGTGAATGGCGACTATCAGTAAAAATTAACATAAGAAAGAATAAACACAGGCAGTTGGCCTGCATTAACTTGACCGATCCGTCAATGAAATCGATATGCAGTGGCATCGATAGCTTTGCGAAAGCGTAAGTGTAACATGAAAAATTGTGCGATGAGCGCAAAAAAGCCTGCCTGAAGATGAGCAAATTAAATGGCGATATAACACAGATAAATAGCCAATTAAATAGGGCGTGTTGAACATTCGACCATGGCACTGACAGCGACTATTTTTTAGGCG
>NZ_JAKDJE010000026.1 GCF_030454045.1 Psychrobacter sp.
TAGACAGTATATAGCTTTAGAGCCTACGCCAGCATGAATAATGTCCATTACACCTAAAAATACAATCCAAAAAACCGCATGAAAGTGATTCTCATGCGGTTTTCAATAGTAACGCTCATCTTAGCTTATATTCTATAGCTTGCTCATTAAGCCAGCATACCACCGTCGACAACGATAGTCGCGCCTGTGGTATAGCTTGAAGCGTCCGACACCAGATACAGCACCGTACCTGCCATCTCATCAGGCTCTGCCACTCGCCCCAGCGGAATCGAATGTAGCGCCATTTTTAAGACCTTATCATTGGTCGTTAGCGCCGAGGCAAACTTGGTATCCGTCAGGCCTGGTAATAACGCATTCACACGGATATTTAATGGCCCACATTCTTTGGCAAAGGCTTTGGTCATGCTAATGACCGCCGCTTTAGTAATTGAGTAAATGCCTTGCTTGTCACCTGCCACCAATCCATTGACTGACGCGGTATTCAAGATAACACCGCCGCCTTGTTCTTTCATCATTTTGCCAGCGGCCGTTGACATAAAGAAGTAACCACGAATATTTACCTCCACCGTTTTATCAAAAGCGGCTAAGTCTGTATCTAAAATATGACCATAATACGGGTTGGCTGCAGCGTTATTGACCAAAATATCAATTTGACCAAACTCACTTTTGATGTGTTCAAAAACCGCGTCAATTTGCTCCATATCTCCCACATGACAGGCAAAGGCACTGGCTTTATGACCGTCTGCTTTGATGCTATCTGCTACTGCTTGGCAAGCATCGATTTTGCGGCTAGAGACAATCACGTGTGCCCCTCTTGAGGCCAGTAGACGGGCAATAGACTCTCCAATACCGCGGCTCGCACCTGTCACTAGTGCAATTTTACCGGTTAAATCAAATAAATCCTTCATCACTATTCCTTATAGTTTTAAATAGTCTAAACATTTTTCGCACAAATTATGCCAACATACCGCCATCCAAGGTAAAGGCATGGCCATTCATAAAGCTGCTCTCGTCGCTAGCTAACCATGCAATCGCGGCAGACACCTCGTCCACCTCACCCAAACGGCGCAGCGGACTGGCTTTGACGGTTGCTTGCTGTGCGCGTTCATTCATGGTTGCCATGGTATTGCGTACCATTGGCGTATCAATAAAGCTTGGGCATACCGCATTAAAACGGATATTGGCGCGGGCGTACTCGTGGGCTGCCGACTTGGTCAGACCCATCACGCCATGTTTGGCGGCACTATAGGCTGAGATCATGGGCGCAGAACGCAGACCAGCGATAGATGCCACATTGATCACATGACCACCGCCGTTCGGTATCATACAGTTGATAGCGGCACGCATGCAGTGCCAGACCCCTTTTAGATTGACGGCGATATTGCGATCAAAGTCCTCATCACTCAGCTCATGCATGGGCGAAGGCTTGTGGTCGATACCCGCGTTATTGACCACCACATCTAGACCGCCTAGCGTCTCTACCGCAAAGTCAAACAACGCACGCACATCGTCGCCACTGGTCACGTCTACTTTTTTGAAGACGATACTGTTGCCAGCCTCTTGACCTTGCTGGGCAACAGACTCACCCATCTCTTCTGCCATATCCCCGATCACGACTTTTGCGCCGCGACTGGCCAGTAGCAGCGCGCTTGCCGCACCAATGCCTGATGCGCCGCCTGTGATCAAAATACGCTTACCTGTTACATCTGATGCAATTCCGTTTGTATTCAGTGTCATGAGTTATTCCTCTACTTTAAGTACCAGTTTGCCGAAGTTTTCACCGTTAAAGAGCATCATAAGCGTATCAGGAAATGTCTCAATCCCCTTAACGATATGATCTTTTACTTTGATGTCGCCTGACTGAATCCAGCCTGCAATCTCTTTCATCGCGATTGGATATTCTTTGATATTATCAAACACCACAATGCCTTCCATACGGGCGCGGTTGACCAGTAGTGATAAATAGTTCGATGGGCCTTTGACGGCTTCCGTGTTGTTGTATTGACTGATCGCACCGCAGATGACGATACGCGCATGTAGGTTTATTTGAGTAAGTACGTCATTTAAAATCTCACCGCCAACGTTATCAAAATAGACATCGACGCCATTTGGACAAGTTTGCTTCAAGGCTTTTTTAACGTTTTCGTTTTTATAATCGATCGTTGCATCAAACCCAAGCTCATCAACTAAGAATTTGCATTTCTCGCTACCGCCTGCAATACCAACGACGCGGCAGCCTTTGATTTTGGCAATCTGACCGACCAAACTACCAACGGCACCCGCAGCACCTGATACCACAACTGTCTCGCCTGCTTTTGGTTGACCTGTTTTGAGCAAACCAAAATACCCTGTCATACCCGGCATCCCAAGTACGCCCAAATAGTAAGGTAGCGGTGCAAGATTTGGATCAACTTTATGCAATCCTGTGCCATCACTGACCGCATATGACTGCACGCCATCGTGACCTGCGACATAATCCCCAACGGCAAATTTCTCATGCTTGCTTTCAATCACCTCGCCCACCATACCGGCACGCATGACGTCCCCAATCTGGACAGGTTTGATATATGATTTGGCATCATTTAGCCAGCCGCGCATTGCAGGATCGATAGAGATATAATCAATTTTAATCAGTAATTGACCATCGGTGATAGTCGGTATTTCTGTCTCAGTATACTCCCAAGTCTCAGCGCTTGGTGCGCCAACTGGTCTTGTTTTTAGTCGCCACTGCTTATTTATGGTTGTCATTGCTCTTTCCTTAGCGTTGTTCTTAGAACCAGTCTGCCTGCATGTCAGTGCAAACAGAATTGGTGTTGTTTAAAATGGCTATATCACGGTTAATCAACGGTAGTTCCCAATCGATAAAGTACTTCGCCGCTTGTATCTTGCCTTTATAAAAGTTTTGTTGCTCAATATCTTGCGTCGTGCTTAATAGCTGCTCGGCTTTACTGGCTTGGCGAATCCAAATCCAGCTAAGCACGATCGAGGCAAAAATATTCATTAGCGCTTGGGCATTACCAGTAAGCGTAATGGCTTCTTCTGTCTGCAACACTTTGCTTAGATGCACCAGTACTTCGTGCAGCTGACCCATGTAAGGCGTTAATTTACCCGCGAGTGCCGCAGTCTCAGGCGTGGTGATATTTTCTAGATCTTGCGTGATTTCACGTTTTAGAATCTGAATGCCAAGACCACCTTTTTGCCATAACTTACGAAATGACAAATCCAATGCCTGTACGCCATTTGTCCCTTCGTGAATAGGATTGAGACGATTGTCACGCCAAAACTGCTCAGCATGGTATTCACGCGTATAACCAGCGCCGCCTAGTACTTGAATACCCAAATCATTGGCTTTTGGCCCATATTCAGACGGCCATGCTTTTAGTACGGGCGTAAGCAGGTCTAACAATTCGGTCAACTCATTCTTTAGGGTGTCGTCTTCGCAAGTATTGATACGGTCAATTAGGTTTGAGCCGTATAAGCACAAGGAGATACCACCTTCAGAATAGGCTTTTTGTGCCAACAGCATGCGCTTGACGTCACCATGCTGGATGATAGCAGTCGCATCATCTTCAGGTTTGTTATTTGGGGCAATGCGGCCTTGCGTTCTGTCTTTGGCATAATCGAGCGAATACTGATAGCCACGATAGCCAATCATTGCCGCACCAAATCCAACCGCAATACGCGCCTCATTCATCATTTTGAACATATAACGCAAGCCAAAATGCTCATCACCGATCAAATAACCATGACAATCGCCCGCGTCACCGAAGCTCAATGCCGTCGAGGTCGCACCTCTATAACCAAGTTTGTGAATCAGACCTGTCAGATGCACATCATTGCGCTCGCCAACAGACATATCATCGTTCAAGCGATACTTAGGTACGGCAAATAAAGAGATGCCTTTTACCCCACTAGGACCACCGGGAATCTTGGCCAATACCAAATGGACAATATTGTCAGACAGTTCGTGGTCACCTGCTGAGATATAAATCTTGCTGCCTTTGATGCGGTACGAGCCGTCGTCTTGTTTGACAGCGGTGGTCTTGATGTCAGCAAGTGACGAGCCCGCGTGCGGCTCTGTCAGCGCCATGGTACCAGTGAACTCGCCTGTTAGCATACGCGGCATAAAGGCGGCTTTGATATCATCGCTAGCAAAGTGAGAAATGACATTGATGGCTGCTGTCGTCAAAAATGGATAGGCGGTCGTCGACGGGTTGGCTGCCATAAAATAGCCTGCCACCGCGGTCATGATTGTCTCAGGCAGCTGCATACCACCGTCTTCAAAACTGTAACGACCAGCGATAAAACCTGAGTCACGAAACGCATCAAAAGCGACTTTGACATCGCTTATCATGCTGACTTTTTTGCCATCAAACTGCGGCTCGTTCTTATCTGCCAGATGATTGTGCGGCAAGAACAAATCTGTTGCGATCTTATTTGCGGTATCTAATACCGCATCAAAGGTCTCGCGGCTGTGCTCTGAAAACTTTGCGTGTTTAGTGAGGGTTTGTGTTCCTAGCACATCGTACAGCTGGAACGGTAACTCAAAGTCGTTGATAAGGGTATCTGCTGCCATAGTCGTCTCTTTTAGTAAAATTCAAATATCATCAATCATGAAAATCCGTTTATCTTACTGCCACCTGTAATGGCTTTATCTCTTCTATTTACCGCATTATTGAGAAGGCAAAACAAAGGGGGTTAATGCTTATCAATTGATATTAAGCTAATTTAGCGCACTGCCGTATTGTCATTTATGACATAATCATGGTCAAATGTGACATAAATTTGGAAATAATTTCTCCTATGGACGTTATGATTAGTGAGAAAAATAACAGATGCGAGTAACTGATGCCCTATTTCAAACCATTTAATGTAATCGTTCTTGGCTTCGATGGCGTGCTTGGGAGCGTGCTCGCTGGTGCATTGGATTTATTTTCATTTACAGGGGTCAGCTGGCAGCGATTTTCAAATGAAGCGGTAGAGCCTAGGTTTAAGGTGCAGATCGCAAGCTTAGGCGGCGGTGATATCAGATGTAGCAACCGCTTAATGATGCGAGCGCACTGCGATATCCAAGATGTCACGGAGTGCGACTTGTTGCTGGTGCCCACCATTGGCGATTCTATAGACAAAGTACTCAGGCAAAACCGTGAGCTGCTACCGCACCTAAAGCGACTGGCGCATACCAACGCGGATATTGCCAGCAACTGTAGCGGGGCTTTTTTCTTGGCGGAGGCAGGGCTATTAGATCATAAAGTCGCCACCACCCATTGGGGCTATGCCAATAAATTTAAGGCAGACTTTCCACTGGTGGACTTACAAGAGAACCAGTTTGTCACTCATGCAAGCGATGAGCTGGGTAGTATATTTTGTGCAGCAGGCGGCAGCGCCTTTTATGATTTGGGGCTATTATTAATAGAGCGCTACTGCGGACGGGAGATCTCGACCCAGATGGCAAAAACTCAGATTATTGATAGCAAACGAGGCAATCAAAACAGCTATACCAATGTGACTTTACATAAGCCACATTCCGATCAGTTGGTCAAACAAGTTCAAGAATTCATTGAACAAAACTTTCAGCAGCCCATACAAGTCAGTAGTTTGGCTGCCATGGTAAATATCACCCCGCGCACCTTGAATAGACGCTTTCAAGCTAGCGTGACGATGCGACCCGTTGAGTATATTCAGGCTGTCAGAATTGAGCAAGCCAAGCGCTTACTCGAGTTAGGCGATGTGACCATCAAGTCGCTCGCCGATCAAGTCGGCTATGATGATATCTCTTCGTTCACCCGCTTGTTCAAACGTGCGACAGAATTAACCCCAAAGAGTATCAAGACAAGTTTTCGCGATTGGCGATTTAAGATTGGTCGTGTCTAATGTTTATGGCTACTTAGCGTTTAAACCGTCTGCCATAACCCTTCTACGTGGATAGCATCTGCCTTGATAGTTGGATAATCAGTGAATGACAATCGATAGCCGCCCTCTGTATTGGGCGTCAGTTGACACGTTGCGCCAAGCGGAAAGCTGTGTTTTTTGCCGATATGACCGAAACGCATCCCACTATATATCGGCAATCCTGTTAGTTCATGTAATTGACGAATCACTGTGGCGACATCATAGCGTTTGTCATAGCTGTCCTCACCTGAACCAGACAACGCACCAAACACAATCGCTTGTTGACCTTTAAACACACCGGCTAGATATAAATCATACAGCATACGCTCAATACGATACGCCTGCTCGCCCACGTCTTCCAAGAATACAATACCGCCCTCAATGCGCGGCAAATACTCACTGCCAGCCAGCGCTGAAACCACACTCAAGTTACCACCCCAAATCGTACCAGTGAGCATTTTAGGCTCGCTTACTGTGAGTATGGTAGGCAATTGCTGACTGGTTAGAGCGGCATCTTGTATGGTGATCGTTAAATTAGAATCCGTTAAGGCTTTGGCGAACTGCTGACAGCTGACTTGATCAGGTGCTGTTTTGCCAAATTCACTATAGAGCATCGGTGCCGCAAGCGAACTCATCGCCCCTTTCGCTAGTAGCGCACACTGAATAGCAGTCACATCACTGAACCCTGCGAGTATCGTGCCGCGCTCTTTCATAATACGCCCAAGCGTTATCCAGTCCACCATCGGCAGTATTCGCATCGCCCCGTAACCGCCGCGCACACCCAGCAGCAGCTTTGGCGCTGCTATCGCTCCAGTCGCAAGGTTTTGAAAATCACTGGCACGCTGCGCATCCGTACCTGCAAAGCGCAAATATTGACGATTGGTAATATCGGGATTACTTATTTTAAACCCAGCACAGCTCATGCGATCTAATGCCAGCTGATTGCGCTCATCGCTGCCGCCCACGTTGGAGCTGGCAAAAAGTCGGGTCTCAACCGTGGGCGTAGTGCAGCTTGTGGTTAGGGAGGTTTGTACTGAACGCTCATCCAACAATGCAGTCGGCAGATCGTCTTTGGTCAGCGGCGTATTCTCATTAAAACCTGTAGGACTGGCGGCAAAAGCCTGAGGAATGCTTTGTACTGCTAATGTTGCGGCGCCGGCGCTAATGCCTATCCGGTGCAAAAATTGCCGACGGTTTAGTTGCATGTCGGTATTCACATCACTTGTATTATTATGATTTATTGATGGTTTTTTCACTGATTTTTTGACGCCCATACGTTGCTACTACCTGTATATTTTTGTTTTTATGATCAATCCAATTTAATCTCTTTATAACCGCGCACAGTATCGAAGGCGCGCTTATAATCACGTATTGTAGCGCATATTATAGTTAGACAAGTTACCCAAGCCTTTACTTTACCTATATTTACTTTTTCGCTACCGAGACACACAACATGGGGCGAGTATATTTGTTACTGTAGATACAAATTCATCGCAAATAAACAAAGGCAACAACCATGTTCACCAAAAAAAATGATAAAGACAACGCACTGGATTCTAATTTGAAATACTTAATTGGCAAGGAAGGTAAGCTTAAAGAAAAACTAGAAGACAACAGCTACCTTGAGCCTTTTAGCGAAGATTTGATGCTATTTATGAGTCTGATCAAAGACTATTACAAAGGGGATTATCGCAAGATTCCTTTTAGGACCATTTCAGCTGGTATGGTTGGGGCAATATACACACTAAACCCTATTGACCTTATCCCAGACTCTATTCCGTTTATCGGTTATATCGATGACGCGCTTGTACTCAAGTTCTGCCTAAAACAGGCTAGAAAAGATTTGCAAAAATACAAGTCGTGGAAACAAGAACAATCAGACACCAAAAGCACATCGGAAAATGACAAGTACACAGATAAGATCAGTCATGATAAAAGCAGCACTGATGAAGAAAATGACAATGGAACCAGTGCCGATCTCAAAAAAGCATCATAATTGCTCATGCCTTAAGTGCTAACATCACTGGAATCTAAAAAAGCCACAACCATCATACTGGTTGTGGCTCTTGCTGTTTAAATCAACCTGACATCAATAATTAATTGGGCACATCGTAGCTCGCTTTTTCTGGATTGAGGCCAAACGAGTACACGAAAGTTGCAACCAAACTATTGACGATGATAAACGGTAAGTCAATCGCCACATGACCTAAAATATAGCGACCAATCAACCAAGAGATAATCAGCATAACGATGAAGAACCCAGCCAAGTACGCCAAGATAGCAGGATGTTTGAGATTGTAGGGTTGATCAGTCTTCGGCTGCTTTTCTAATATATAGGTTCTGATCGCCCATCCTGCTGCATAAGAAAACCCACCTAACACGACATAACTAAAAAAATTCATATGGCTTGACTCTACTGATTTAACGGCTTGTAGCAAGAGACTTTCTGACAAAAATTATGGCCCATAAATAGCATCGACGGACACCACCACCTAATTACGCTCATTCACATTATCGATAATAATATTGGCATGAGGGTTTGCCAAAATATCAGTATTGACGTCATCACACGCTACTCGATAGATGGTATTGGCACCGCGGTAGATGTAAGACAAGTACTCACTGTCTAAAAGCGGGTCGATATTGGCATAGGCAGGCTTGACATGCGCCAGCACGAGCACTCGATCAGGACGCCCGATCACCGCATCGACATTGTCTGGATCAATAGAGAAAAACTGCGGTATATCACTATTTTTAATCACTTCTAACGCTTCAGGCTCATCCCACACACGCTTAGCACTTGCAGGCTCTTTCATCTGCATCACCCAGCTGCCTTCTTGCTGGCTAATCTTGATTTGTGCAGCCTCATCTTGGCTCACTGTATAACAGCCTGCAAACACAGATAAGTCGGTTGCCGCGACCTCAGTATCTGCCTGAGCATCACTGCTATCACTACAGCCCGTCAAAACAAGCGCCGTGCTAGCCATAGCGCTGAGCATCAGATATGTGAGTCTTTTATAAAAAATATGTGAGCATAAAGACATAATAAGGCTATCCTGCGGTCATATATGAGAAGCTTGCATCAAGCGCATTATCGCACGCGTAAGATTAAAACGCGTCAAACACGTCTTCAAATCGCCATCAAATATTTTTTGTGAAGGCTTTTATAGGACTATTGCGGCAAAAACAGTACGCTGATCATGGTGGTATTAAAAGGGTTGTCACTAAACACAAAACCTTTTTAGCGATAAGCGCCATTTTAACAGAAAACAATCAGGTTATTATTGTGTTATGAGCTGCCATAGTGGTTTTGTGATTTTGTGCGTCACGCCCACGCATATTTACCCTAGATTTGTTATACTCATAGCAGTACTATTATCGCTCTACTAGCATGAGCGCAATGCAGTAGCACAGCGCGATGCTTACTCTTTATTAGGTCAATACGTTTCTATGTCAGACACCCACAATTCAACCTCAAATCTCCATACCAGCCATACAACTGATCCGTTAGCCGCCAAGAAAAACACAACGGTAGCGTATACTGACGGTGCCTGCAAAGGCAATCCCGGCGCTGGCGGTTGGGGCGCGCACCTTATATTTAGCGATGGTAGCACGCAGGATTTATATGGCGGTGATACGGAAACCACCAATAATCGCATGGAGCTGATGGGCGCCATACAAGCCCTAACCCATAGCGCGCCTACACAAAAAATTGAGATTTGGACAGACTCAAGTTATGTCAAAAAAGGCATCACCGAATGGATTGAAGGCTGGAAGAAAAAAGGCTGGAAAACAGCGAGCAAAAAACCCGTCGCCAATCAAGACCTTTGGCAACAATTGGATAAGCTATGTCAACAGCGTGATGTTGATTGGCATTGGGTTAAGGGTCACGCTGGACATGCCGGTAATGAAAAAGCAGATGAACTGGCAAACCTAGGTGTCACATCAAACAGTGGTCACGACTCTATGGTAAGAGAACCTATAATAAAAGCCTCTGTGATAAACGAGTCAGACGCCTCTAAAAAAAAAGAACCTATAGCGACTGATAAAAAGCCTGTCACTTCTGATGATTGGCTAAAATTTGATCCATTGGGTCTCGATATGGTAGATGACGAGCTTGACGATGTAATAGAAGATGAGTTACGAATCAATGACAGTCATTTTCATCATGAAAAACGTATGATACCTGATGACACTCTGATAGCGCCTGACTACGATCAAAGCCACGATCAAGACCACGCACCCAAAACGATGAGCACCAAAGATATGCCAGACGCTGACCCCCGTACGAATAATACAGTCATGAATGAGACTATCATGAGCAATGAGATGCCAAATACAGAGCCTAATACGCCCAAATTCGATGGGGATACGAGCCGTGCCAACCCTCATTTTAGGCCGCTACTACCAAAGCCGATACATCGTCATGAGGCAGATCGTCAGCTTATTATGGATACAGAGACCACAGGGCTTGATGCGCTAAAAGGTGACCGTATCATTGAGGTCGGTATTGTTGAGATGGTGGGCCGTAAATTTACTGGTGAAAAGCTGCACGTCTATATCAACCCGCAGCGCGGTATGGATGATGAAGTCATTCGTATTCACGGTATCTCTGAGGCATTTTTGGCAGACAAGCCCACCTTTGATCAAGTTGCCCAGTCTTTGTATGACTTTATGGAAGGCGCTGAGATTATCGCTCACAACGCCACCTTTGATATGAACTTTTTGAGCATGGAGTTTGCGAAAGTCGGTCTCAATGACTTTGCTGAGCGCGTACAAGTAACTGATTCACTGGTCATGGCAAAACAGCAGTATCCAGGACAAAAGAACACGTTGGATGCCCTCGTTCGCCGCTTAGATGTTGGTAAGCAAGACCGTACCTTTCACGGCGCCTTACTTGATTCAGAGATTTTAGCCGAAGTTTACTTGGCGATGACTGGCGGTCAAGTGACGCTTGCCATTGAAGAAGACGCACCCACAGAGGGCGGGCAAACTGCACATGCCAATTTTGCCAATCTTGCCAACTTGCTATTGGCATCGGCGTCAGATGAGACCAATAACCAAAGCTGGTACACGGCGCTTATAGAGGATTATCCGGCACTCAAAGCTCATATGTAGTCGCTGTATACTATCCGGCTCACACCAACATTTGTACAATATAGCCTTGATTATTATCATATAAAACGTTAAAACATCATTAACCAATATTTTTACTACCCCATTGATACCATCATCATTCTCATCAGTACATTATGGAAAAATACTTATGGACCAGTCTGCGCAAATGAAGTTAACCGCCCCCACGCTTAGTGTTACTGATTTTAACCTACCGTCACTCCACTTATTGCATGATGAGATTATCGCAACGCTCAAAGATACCGAAATTCATTTGAGCGAATTCAATGACGATAGTCACCAAGCACCTTTATTGCTAGATTCTATTAGCGTTTTAAAGCAGCTTTCTTGTATTTTTAAACTGATTTCTCTTGTTGGTGCAGAGGCGTTAAACAATGCCATCGTTGACGGTCTACAGCGCCTTTATGACAACGGCGACAACAATGACGCGGCTCTCATCATGGATTTATCAGAAGCCATTATGACGCTGGATCGTTATGTCGAGTTTGTACTACTGACAGAATCAGTAGAGCCGACCTTATTAATACCAGTGGTTAACAAGCTCAATGCACATGGACAAAAGCCACCAATGACGGTCGAGGACTTTTCTACTTTTGGCAGCAGTAGTGTCATCATCGCAAACCCAGAGCAAAACTTTGAGCCACTAAGCGCGCTCAATCTGGATACAGAACTCCTGACCTATGCCTATCGTAGTGGTCTTGGCGTTGCCCTACTCAACCAAAATGGCAATATTGACTCAAACGATCAACAAAAACTGGATGCGATGAGTGCTGCCTGCGCTTTGATCGCCTCAAATAGTAACAGCCTATTTTGGCAAGCAGCAGCGACTGCTGTGACAGATATTGCCGCGGTCTTACCGTTGAACGTGAGCCAAAAGCATACGCTGATTTATGTGGAGCAGCAGTTCCAAAGCTATTTACCAGTGATGGATACGCGTTTTGCAGATTTGGTCAATTTTGCCTGCCAGCGCGACACTGTTGAGGCGCAGCAATTACGTGAGCAGTACGCAAGTAATCACCTAGAAGGCGCACAGCTTGATGAGATGAAGTGTTTCTTGTTTGGTCCTAATCGCGCACTCACCGATACGCTAAATGACATTATTCAGTCTCAAATCAATAGTATCAAAGAAAATGTCGACAGCTATGCACGCGGCGACTCCATCAATCCTATTGATATGCAAACTGCACAGATTATCGCAGAGCTGACGGAGCTTGGCTCAGCGCTACGTCTGCTAGGGCTATCCAATGCAGCTGATAGTCTTAGCACAGCGGCAGATGCAGTCAGCCACTGGCGAGCGCCTTCACCAGATGATTTTGACCACTTACTACTGGCTTTGATGCGCGCAGAAAACGCGACTATCGCGATGACAGAGATGCACACTCCAGGCGCAATTTATTTGCCGCTAAACAACCAGCATATCTCATTGCATCAGCTCAATACAGCCAATGATACGTTAATACAAGAAAGCCGTACCGCCATTGCCAGCGCTGAACAAGCCATCAATGACTATCTGGCCGAACCTGAGCGCGATTTGCTAAATATCCAAAACATCCCTGGGATGATGCGTCAAGTAGGAGGAGCATTACGCTTCTTACAGTTACCAACTCCTGCCAGCATGCTTAGCCAACTGGCGAACTATATTGAGCTACGTATCGATGGTGGACAACGTATCGAGGACCATACACTCGCCTGCATCGCTGATGTGATTATGGCGGTCGATCATCATTTAGATGGGTTTGAAAACAACCGCCCTGTCAGTAAGCAAGCCCTTGATGTGGGTCAGCAAAGCTTGAGCCATCTACTCGCTGCTTAAGCTCACTTAACGGCGCAGCTTGCCCCTTTTTTGACCACTTTTGGTCACGGCAGTTCATATTTAAACACCGTTAGTCCAAGATAATAAAGATACGATGAAGATGAGCGACAGCATTACCTATAGTAGGTTGAGCGTCGCTCATCATCGTATTTTATTGATATGAGGGCGACGACAAATCACACTAGATATGTTTGTGTCTAAACCGATGCAAACTTGCTTCACACTGTTTGGAATTTTTTATGGCCCATGCTTTTATATTGAGTGATGACACTGTTTTATGCCGTCAAATGCCAGATGGTTGGTGGCCGCTACAAGTCCAACTGCCGCAAGGTAGTATGCACTTAGAGGACCAAGCCAATCAGGTCGGCTATGTCAGCCTACAAGAGAGCCTATCGCCAAGCCATTGGCATTCTGATAGTAATCAGAATGACGATATTGACAGTCCTTCAAATGATGTGATTCACAAAGACACAGCCCAAACCTTTACTGCGCCGCCCGCGTTTGCCATGACTTATGACTATGCTGTCGCGCATCATGTGACACTACCCATTATCGCTGAAAGCAGCAGTGATACCTTTGTCCCTTATCGACAGCTGATAAATAACATACCTGTTGCCCTATCTGACCAGATCAGTCAAGCGATACAGCTGCTGCGATGGCAGACAGATACACAGTTCTGTAGTCGCTGTGCCAGTCCTACCGTACATGCTGACCAAGGCGAGCGCGCCATGGTTTGTCCAGTATGCCAGCTGCGCCAGTATCCTCGCGTCCAGCCATGTGTGATTACGGCGATTACCCGCCCAAACCCAGTAACAGATGAAATGCAAATCTTACTCGCGCACCACCATCGACATGGACAGCAAAAACTGCCGCCCATGTATGGTTTGATCGCTGGGTTTGTCGAGGTGGGTGAGAACCTTGAGCATGCGGTGGTACGTGAGGTGGCAGAAGAGGTCAATATCAGCGTATCAGATATTCGTTATGTGAGTAGCCAGCCTTGGCCATTTCCCTCCAATTTGATGCTAGGATTTCAAGCCTCCTATGCAGGCGGTGAGATTGTGATCCAAGAAGAAGAGCTGGCGCATGCTGATTTTTTTGATCTCTCAAATCTGCCCAAAATTCCGCCAAAAGGCAGTATTGCTCGAGAGCTGATTGATCAAGTTGCCGAAGAACAAGGCATCTTGTTGTAACATTCGGTGGTGTGTTAAAAAGTATGCTGATTAAAATTTGAACAATTTTTGAAGCCTTGAAAGCCCTATAGAATCAGATAACTTAGCATAGATCTTTTATTGACTTTTATCGCCAGCATACTTTTTAGAACACCACCTAACATTCAATGTCATCTGCTCTCTGACATCAGCGCCTATCCATCTCGCTTTAGAGTTTGTGCACGGCCAGACGCTGATGTTGCCATTTGACGAGCCTAGGTATCAATAATCCAGCGATCACAATTGCCATTCCCAATAACTGCAGCCCCGTCACTTGCTGCCCATAGGCAAACGCTGTGAGCGCGGCAAAAACGGGCACAAAATTAAAAAACAGTGAAGCATTGGCAGCCCCCAATTGCTTAACCCCAGAAATCCACAACAGATAACCGCCAACTGTGCCCAAAACGCCAATAAACATCAGATCACCAAAGACACTGCGACTGATGGCAACGCTCTCTTGCAATGGGTGAACATCGGCGCTAAACCATACCATAAGTGATATCACCCCAAGCCCTGAGAGCATACCTATCAAGGTATAAGGAATCATTGGCATCCAGCGACTGATACCTTGAGTCAAATAGGTATAAAGACTCCAGCACAGCATGCCTAAAAAAATCATTTGATCGCCGTGATTGAACTCAAATGCTAACAGCTTAGCAAATGCGCCATCGGTCAGTACCAGTAGCACGCCAGAGAGACAAACCACCAAACTAAAAAGCGCGCCTTTTGTCGGAAACTGACGCTGAGCGACCGAGCCAATCAACGATGTGACCAATGGACTGAGCGCCATAATCAACGCCCCATTATTGGCATTGGTCTGTTCAAGCCCTGTGAACAAGCCCAAATTTAAGCCGCCGACACCAATAATGGACACGCCTATCGCCCACGTCCATTGTTTTGGGGTGAGAGTAGGTATTGGCAGCATGTGCTTATATTTTGTATAAAGATACAAACACACCGAAGCAATGCTAAAACGCCACATGACTAAGGTTAAGGCATTTACTTCACTCAAGGCATGCTTGCCAACAGGAAAACTTGCGCCCCAAAGAAACGTACACAGTAATAAATATAGGACGGCGGTGGTATTCGCTGAACGGCTCATATTACATCCAAAAAACTTGCGAAAAGATACGCACTAGTGTATCTATTTTACATTTGGTATAAACCCATAATAACGAAACCGTAGATTCCAAATATGAAATTTAACCATTCTCTTGATGACATGCGCAGCTTTTGCACCGTGGTGCGCTACGGCAGTTTTCGGCAAGCGTCTATCGTACTAGAAATGCCCCTTTCTACTTTAAGTCGGCGCGTTGCTAAGCTTGAAGAAAATCTAGGTTTAAGATTGCTCAATCGTGATGCGCACCGTGTGCAACTGACGCATGCAGGACAGCAGTATTACAAACAAAGTGCACCGCTTTTTGATGAGTTAGAAACCATTGCTTCTTGTCTTTTACAAGACAAAACTCAGGCACAAGGCATTATAAGAATCGCTGCTCCCGTCAATTTTAGCAATAGTATTTTAGCGCCGCACTTCAATGACTTTTTAAAACAATATCCAAATATCCATCTGGATTTGCGTCTATCCAATCAGGCCATCGATATTGAACAAGAGGCCATCGATATCGCTTTTCGTATTGGTGAACACAGCGCCGATCATTGGATAGGAAGACAGCTCACTGATATTGGTTTTGTGATCTGCAGCGCAGCTAACTTGGATACCTCCCACATCCAAACGCCAAAAGATTTGGCAGAATACCCAACTGTCCTATGTCCTCCGATGTTTACGTGGGCGTTGCAGCACAGTATGTCAGGGGAGATACAGACGCATCAGCCAACCGCGAACATTCGATTAAAAGTGGATGATATCGGTCTATTGACTCAGGCAATCAAAGACGGTATTGGACTTGGGTTTATTCCAGATTACGACGCGCAGCCTTTGATACAATCTGGCCATTTACAACGGGTATTGCCTGAATGGAATAATCAACCAAGGGGTTGCCAGATGCTCTATCGCGACCGTGATAACATGCCTCATCGCATGCATCTATTGATTGATTTTATCCTCAAGCGTTTTGGTAAATAGACATTCCGCAAACGCTCACCGTTTTTAGAATAAATGCATCACAATATCATTGATCTTATGCTTTAATTTTTAATGTTAAAGACTAGGTTTTCGACCCTGATGTTTTACGGCTTTAAATGTGTTAATCTTCGCAGCGCAACAGCGATCGACACGGCTGGGTGATTGACTATTTGACATAGAACGTCAGTACAAAGATCCATAATTTGCCTATAAAATATGCAATCAATAGTCACTTATCTACCTAGCCACTGACAGACATAAGTGACAATCGCTAATGATGACCGATACTAAGGCCAGTAATACCATGTCCCAAACCGACACCCATCCTCAAAGTACTGAACAGACACGCTTGGCAGACTTACCGATCTTGTTTAAGTCGCTGCACATTGACACTCTGCCAAATGATGTACAGACAAAAATTGCACGCGTTGATGCTTGTCTGCCGCAAACGCAATGCGGGCTTTGTGAGCATCCAGATGGCTGCCTGCCATATGCAGCTGCTATCGTATTAGAGGGTGAGCCTTACAATAAATGTGTCCCTGGTGGCCAGCCAGTAACTGATGCGATTGCTCAGACAATTGGGATAGATAGTGAGGATAACACCTTAACAGCTGCACCATCACAGTGGCCGATAGACATGACATCGGGGCGACCAACAGAGGTACGCGCTGTGATTCGTGAGGATGACTGTATTGGCTGCACTAAGTGCATTCCAGCCTGTCCTGTCGATGCTATTGTCGGTACTGGCAAACACATGCATACGATTTTTACCGATTTGTGCACAGGCTGTGAGCTATGTATCGCACCCTGCCCTGTTGATTGTATCGACTTGGTCGTTGTCGAGCGCGAGCTTTCTCCCCTTGAGAGAGTAGCCGAACAAGAAGACTTGAGACAACGCTACCACACGCATCTCAGGCGGGTCACAGATCAGTTGGCTGATACCAGCAATCGCAAACCTGTGGTCAGTATGGTTGAAGCCAAGCTCAACAATGCAGCAAGCCAATCGCTAAATATCAGCGAAGCACAAGCAAAGAATACCATTGCAGCGGCTAAACTACGTACCAAAATTAAAAAACTCGAAAAGCAGCTCAGTGTTCGTGCCAATGATAAAAAACAAATGGAGCTTGAATCGTTGCAAGCAGAGCTCGACGCATTACAAGCGGTGCTGTGATTACGTGATTGATACTGTAATAATCCCTATAAAGGTCATCGCTAGCATATAATTTTGCAACACCAATCTCTAAAATAATAGTCCAAACACCATGAGTAAAACGGTCAAACATAAAACAGCCGATACACCGCCCTCTAGAAGAATGCCCAACCGCGATGTGCGCCCATTCTTTGAAAAGCTGGCAGCAACGATTGATGAGCCTGTCACCGAGCTAAACTACGGCAGTAATTTTGAGCTGCTCATCGCGGTTATCTTATCTGCACAGGCAACTGATGTGAGCGTCAATATTGCCACTCAGCAATTGTACCCCGTGGCGAACACACCTGAAGCTATACTGGCACTAGGCGAAGAAGGTCTAAAGACGTATATCAAAAATATTGGCTTATATAACGCAAAAGCCAAAAATGTCATCAAGACTTGCCGCGATTTGATTGAAAAGTTTGATAGCACCGTCCCTGACAACCGCAAAGATCTAGAATCATTAGCTGGTGTGGGGCGTAAAACCGCCAACGTAGTTTTGAATACTGCTTTTGGTCAGCCAACCATGGCAGTCGACACCCATATCTTTCGCGTCGGCAATCGTACTGGACTTGCCACCGGCAAAACCGTGTTAATCGTTGAAAACAAACTGGTCGAGCGTATACCCGATGATTTTATCGTTGATGCTCATCATTATCTGATTTTGCACGGGCGCTATACCTGCCAAGCGCGTACACCCAAATGCGGCGCATGCCCCGTCTATGAAGAGTGTATGTTTAAAGACAAGGCAATGTTTTTAGAATTATAATAAGCATGGGTGATTTGCCATTTGAGTATTGATTGCTTGGCGTTTGAGCAGTGTGTGTTTTGGTTTTATGGACAGATAGAGTGTTGATACTGTAATGACAAGGCGACCTTAACGTGATGGCTTGTCTTTATCAAAAATACTTTCAAATAAGGATGCCACATGCATACGATTACTGCGCTAGTGTTTGACGATTTTGAAACCTTAGATTTATTCGGACCAGTTGAGATGCTTGGGAGCTTGCCTGAGCATTATCGCATTCAGTTTGCCTCGATGGCTGGTGGTATCATTCACAGCAAGCATGGTGTGGCGATGCAAACGACGGCAACCGCAGCGTTAGCACATGAGACGGATATTGTCTTAGTGCCAGGCGGGTTTGGTACACGCGAGCTAGTCTATGACCTCTCTTTTTTGCAAACGCTCACAACGCTCACTCATCAGGCTGATTGGGTACTGAGCGTCTGTACTGGTAGCGCTTTGTTGGCAAAAAGCGGTGTATTAGATGGCAAGCAGGCGACATCTAATAAACTGGCATGGCCATGGGCGGTTTCTCAGTCAGATCACGTTGATTGGATCAAGCAATCACGCTGGATGGTCGATGGTAAGTTTTATACCTCATCGGGGGTTAGTGCAGGCATGGATATGGCACTTGGTTTTATCGCTGATAGACATGGCATCGATACAGCCCATCAAGTTGCACAACACACTGAATTCCGTTGGCAAAAAAATAGTCATATTGATGACTTCTACCGTCCTTAATCCATAACCAGTTACCTCATAACACCATCCATTGCTAGAGTTTTGCCTCGATACACGGTAAAATATGCTAATTTTTTGATTCGTTTTCGTCTTTTATTTTTTATACATTTAATAATGACTGAGTTTGTCGACTACAGTCCCTGCAATTAAGCGACCCAATTATGCGTGAATACAACTTATTTACCTCAGAATCTGTGAGCGAAGGCCATCCTGATAAAATGGCTGATCAAATATCAGACGCTATCCTTGATGCTATCTTACGTGAAGATTTGCATGCACGTGTGGCCTGCGAAACCTTGGTAAAAACAGGCGCGGTCATACTTGCAGGTGAGATTACCACCACCGCCAATATCGATTTAGAGCGCCTGGTGCGTGACACGGTCAATGGCATTGGTTATCACCACTCAGATTTGGGTTTTGATGGCGAGACCTGTGCGATTATCAATATGCTAGGTAAGCAGTCTCCTGAAATCGCGCAAGGTGTCGATCGTAGCGACCCTGAGGAGCAAGGTGCAGGCGATCAAGGTTTAATGTTTGGTTACGCCAGTAATGAAACTGATGTATTAATGCCAGCCCCTATTGAATATGCCCATCGTTTGATGGAGCGTCAATCTGAGCTGCGCCGTGCAGGCGAGCTACCATGGCTCCGTCCTGATGCCAAAGCGCAGGTTACCTTGAAGTATGATGGCAACCGTCCTGCTGCAATCGATGCGGTCGTTCTGTCAACCCAGCATGATCCGAGCATCTCGCAGTCTGATCTGCAAGAAGCAGTGATGGAATCTATCATCAAGCAAGTGCTACCGGCTGATCTGTTACATGCGGGTACACGCTACCATATCAACCCAACGGGTAAGTTCGTCATTGGCGGTCCAGTTGGTGATGCAGGTTTGACGGGTCGTAAAATCATTGTCGATACTTACGGCGGTATGGCGCGTCATGGTGGCGGCGCCTTTAGTGGTAAAGATCCCTCAAAAGTAGATCGCAGTGCTGCTTATGCGGTACGTTATGTGGCCAAAAACATCGTCGCAGCAGGTCTTGCTGATCGCTGTGAAGTACAAGTGAGCTACGCGATTGGGGTTGCTGAACCAACTTCTATCTCTGTCAATACCTTTGGTACGAGCAAAATTAGTAACAATGAGATCATTCGCCTGATTCGTACTCACTTTGATTTGCGTCCTTATGGCATCACTCGTATGTTGAACCTGTTACAACCAATGTATCAGCAGACGGCTACCTTTGGACATTTTGGTCGTCAAGGTTCAGAAACTGCCTTTACGTGGGAAAAAACAGACAAAGCTGATATCTTAAAAGCAGACGCTGGTTTATAAGAGTCATTACGTTGAATCATTTACAAACCGCCTTTATATACTAAAATTATCGACACCTATTAGGAGCAGCTTATGTCTCAAGACAATATTCAAGACAACAATGTTGACACTAGCATTGAGATCACCCCTGAAATGCAAGCCTTTTACCAACGTGCTGATGCCATCATCGGTGTTGCCAACAGTCAGCTAGGCCCTGATGCCCATTCAGGACAAGTTGGCGCATCACTGCTCTATGCGGCGGCTCGCTATAGCGCCTCTGTGGCCTCGATTGGGTTTGTGAAAGGCGATGATTTTGCCAAAGAAAAAGACGATATTGTCGAATTTTATGTCAAGCAGTATCGCCAGATGCTAAGTGACAATTTGACAGATTATGCACAAAACTTCGATAAATATGTGCAGCTAAACAAAGATGATAAGCCAGCTGAATAAGTCGCTATTCTTATCTAGGTAGATATTCTGCTGTGACAATCATCTGTATTTAACAAAAAACCCAAGCCGCTCAAGCTTGGGTTTTTTGTGTTATGTTATTGAGTCTATAGCCATCTATTAGTTATTATAAAACTTTAAGTGCTATATCGATCTATCAATAACGTGACGAGCGGTAATAGAACGCTTGCAAATAAGGACATCACATCATGCAAAAAACGCTATCTAAATTATCACTGCCTACACTGGCGCAATCCCTCAAACCATCATTAGCTGTCTTCTCCTTGGTATTAGCACTGGCGGGTTGCAGCGCTACGCCTGGCGCAGTTACCCCCACGCAACCTGCAACAGATAACAGTCAAATGATTGAAAACACCTTAACTCACTGTCCAACCTCTCGCTCTGAGAAGGCCATGTGTACCATGCAATATGATCCAGTCTGTGTAAAAACGAAAGTTGGCTCAGTGATAAGCTACCGTACGGCAGGTAATGCTTGCTCGGCCTGTAACATACCTGAGGCGATCGATTATGTAAAAGGCGAATGCAATTAATCCATAAAGTGATTGTATTGAAGGCTGCTGTATTGAAAGGTTTTTTATTAAAAATATTGAACGTCCATAAAAATACCCAGCTTATGACAAGCTGGGTATTTTTGTAGCTAAAAAATAACCTCTAAAGCTTAAGCATCTTTCTCAAGTGCTGGTGGGCCTTTTAGCAACTCTTCATCACGGAATTCATTGGCCGAGTTGTGCTCTGCCGACTCTTCTGTGGTGAACCATTGCTGATTACGATACAGTATCAAACGATCGCGACTGAGACCGCGCAATAGAGAATACATCATCACGACGATCACAATAGCAAAAGGAAATCCTGAGACAATCGATGCCGCTTGTAATGCACTTAAGCCACCTGCTGCCAATAATACAGCGGCGATAACACCTTCAGAACCTGCCCAAAATAAGCGCTGAATCTTTGGCGGATTGGTATCACCACCTGATGTCAGCATATCGATGACAAAACTGGCTGAATCTGATGAGGTAACGAACCATAGGACAATCATCACCACAATGAGCAAATTGACCGCGCCCGTCAATGGATAAAACTCCATCAACTTAAAAATAGCACTACCTGTATCCGCTTGGACAGCTTTTATCAGACCTGGACTAACCAAATTAGGATCTACTGCTGCCATCAGCTCCATATTTACCGCAGCACCACCGAAGGCAGTAAACCACAAAAACAAGATCGTAATAGGAATTAATAGTACCCCTAATATGAACTCACGAATAGTGCGGCCTCGAGAGATACGCGCAACAAACACCCCAACGAATGGTGACCAGCTAATCCACCATGCCCAATAGAAAATCGTCCAAGATGCTTGCCAGTTTTCTTCTCCTCTATAAGACTCCGTCCAAAGACCTAACGGCACGATTTGATGCAAATAGTTGCCGATGTTTTCTACAAAGCTGTTAAAAATAAACTGCGTAGGCCCGAAGATAATCACAAAGCTTAGCAATATCACAGTGAACAATATATTGGTATCACTTAGACGCTTGATGCCTTTATCCAACCCCATAAACAGAGATAACCCTGCTAGCATGGTGATAAGGCCAATCAAAATAATCTGCACCGTAATATTATTGGGTATACCAAATAACGTCTCAAGGCCTGAGTTAATCTGCAAGACGCCAAGACCTAACGTGGTCACTACCCCAAACATCGTACCAAATACGGCAAGCGTATCTACCGTATGCCCCCAACCGCCGTAGATCTTTTTACCCAATATTGGATAAAGTGTCGAACGGATAGCCAGTGGTAAACCTACTCGATAATGAAAATATGCCAGCGATAGCGCAACCATGCCATATAGCGCCCATACATGTAGACCATAATGTAGGAACGAGATATTCATCGCTTGCTTGGCAGCGGCAACTGTCTCTGCCTCGCCTAATGGTGGTGCCATGAAATGATACAGCGGCTCAGCGGTGCCCCAGTAAAGCAGCCCAATACCGATACCAGCTGAAAACAGCATACCAATCCAAGAAACCATATTGTACTCTGGCCTCTCGTTCTGATGACCGAGTCTGATATCGCCGTAGCGGCTAAATATCATATAAATACTCATGACCAATGTTAAATTGACCACGACAATAAAGAACCAGCCAAAGCGTAAAGAGACAAATGCTTTTGCTTGGTTAAATACTACTTCTGCTTGTTCGTTGAATAAAGCGCCAAAAATAATGAACGCCAGTATCAAAATTGCTGAAGTCAAAAATACAGGTTTGCTTACCCGCGGAAAAGGGCCTAATCGGCCAACTTTTACATGTTCCATAGGTATATCCCCAAAAAAAGTGCGCTACCATACCAATATATAAGACGTTTATCAAATATAGCACTCAAAAAAATAGTAGCTAATGTATAGAAATAGTAACGACATTTTAAAGATTGTTTTAGTCAAACTACACTTGTTCTAAATAAATCTGAGTGATAAGTTTCCACAAAAAAGCCCCAATTTACTCATAAATTGGGGCTTACAACATATCACGATTAACCGCACTGCTTTATGAGTTAGTCACCGTCAACAATCTTAGGTGGCCCTTTAAGCAAGTGCTCATCTACGAACTCATTAGCTGAGTTATGATCTGCTGACTCATCTGTGATATAGCTTTGCTGCGCACGGTAAAGAATCAGACGATCACGTCCTAATCCGCGTAACAACGCATACATCATCACAAATATCACTAAGGCAAACGGTAGCCCTGCTACGATTGCCGCCGCTTGTAAGGCAGACAAACCACCAGCAGCCAATAATATCGCGGCAATAAGGCCCTCAGCCGTTGCCCAAAATACACGCTGAATCTTTGGTGGATTGGTATCACCACCAGCCGTGAGCATATCAATAACAAAACTGGCCGAATCTGACGACGTCACAAACCAAAGAATAATCATGACCACGAGCATCAAGGTGATCGGTTTTGCTAATGGATAGTACTCAACCAACTTAAAGATCGCACTACCTATATCTGCTTGTACCGCTTCAACCAATCCTGGGCTAATACCTGTTACCGCAGAAGCAAGCTCCATATGGATAGCCACACCACCGAAGGTTGTGAACCAGAAGAACAAGATCAACATTGGAATCAACAATACGCCAAGCGTAAACTCGCGAATAGTACGACCACGAGAGATACGAGCAATAAAAATACCAACGAATGGTGCCCAGCTTACCCACCATGCCCAATAAAATATCGTCCAAGCGCTCTGCCAATCAGTATTACTATACGCCTCACCCCACGTACCCAAAGACACAATAGTGGTCAGGTAGTTACCGATGTTTTCGATAAAGCTATCAAAGATAAATAACGTTGGTCCTAAAATAACCATAAACAGTAATAAAACTACCGTAAACCCAATATTAATATCACTGAGTCGCTTGATACCTTTATCTAAACCCATCATCAAAGAGGCAATGGCAAGTGCGGTGATAAAAGCAATCAGACCGAACTGTACTGTCAGACTGTTGGGTGTTCCAAACAGCTTCTCAAGGCCAGAGTTGATCTGCATAACCCCAAGCCCAAGCGAGGTGACCACACCGAACATCGTACCGAATACAGCCAAGATATCGACTGTGTGACCCCATTTACCATAAATCTTTTTGCCAAGCAAAGGATATAGAGTAGATCGTATCGACAACGGCAGACCACGGCGAAAATGGAAATACGCCAAAGACAAGGCCACTATCGTATAAATCCCCCACGCATGTAGACCCCAATGCATAAATGAGATATTCATCGCTTGCTTGGCCGCTTCAACTGTCTCGGCCTCGCCCAGTGGCGGTGCCATAAAGTGATACAACGGCTCCGCTGTACCCCAATAAACCAGACCAATACCGATACCGGCGGAGAACAGCATACCAATCCAAGAAAATAGATTGTACTGTGGTCGCTCAGTCTGCTTACCTAGCCGAATGTCACCATAGCGGCTCATCGCTAAGTAAATACAGAGTCCAAGCGCTGAGTTGACTAAGATAATAAATAACCAGCCAAACTTATGTGTAATAAAATCTTGTAAAAAACTAAACACCGCCGCTGCTGTTTCGGTAAAAAACGCACCAAAAATGATGAATGAAACAATTAACAGTGACGATGTAATGAACACAGGTTTACTCACCCGTGGAAAAGGTCCTAATCTGCTTACTTTTACTTCTTCCATGTGCAAGTCTCAAAATTTAAGGAATATTACCTTAACAAAATAGGCGTTATTTATCAATCTTTTACAAAATAAAGCTTGATAAGCTTACTATTTTATTCTAGCAATCTTCGTATTTATTAGAATAATTTACTTATCTATCATATTACTGGGGCATTAATTTAAGTAACTGCCCACCCTCTCCATCTTCCAATACCCATACTTGACCGTCAACTGCCAAAACGCTACGAACCCGTTCACCCATATCATAACGATAGCGCTCATCAGCGGTATTGTCATCATTCAACCCAACGACAATCAGCGCTTTTGAGGATAGTCCACTAATCAGGGCATTACCTTGCCAGTTAGGAAAGTCATTATGGTCTCCAGCGGCATATAAGCTGATCGCTGATGGCGAGATAACAGGTGTCCATGAAATTTTTGGTGCTGTATATTTGGGCTTGGTGTCATGATCTGGAATCGGCGTACCTGAGTAGTTTCGTCCATTAGACACCTCAGGCCAGCCATAATTATTTCCTTTTTCGATAAGATTAAACTCATCTCCGCCTCGTGGCCCCATCTCATGTGCCCAAAGTCGTCCACCGTCATCAAAAGTCATGCCAAGCACATTACGATTGCCCATCGTCCAAAACTGAGAGGCGATGTTATTATCATCACTGACAAATGGATTGTCTTTTGGCACTGAGCCGTCAGCATACAATCTAATAATCTTACCTAGATTCATGCTCGTGTCTTGTGCGGGCTCTTTTTTCTGGCGTTCTCCTGAGCTGATATATAGATACTGTCCATCAGGTGAAAATAATAAACGATGGCTATAGTGACCTTGCCCCGTGACTTTTGGAGATTGCTCCCAAATAGGCGTGATGGCCTGTAGTGTGGGCGCATTTGTGTCTAGACCTGATAGGGTCGCTTTGATTACTTTTGCCCCAAATTTATTACTATCACCCCCCTTTCCTGATTCTGCATAGCTAATATATACAGCATTAGAAGTCGCGAAATCTGGCGCTAGTCTGATGTCTCCCAACCCCCCTTGACCACCGTAGGCCACTTTGGGGACGCCTTTTACCTGTGTTTTGCGACCCGTTGCCGTGTCTACAATGAACAACTCTCCTGTTTTTTGCGTCACTAGTAGTTTGGGCGCTTTGCCATCTATACTGGGTAGTGCTGTCATAGCCCAAGGCTCATCAAAAGTGGCGACCGCTTTGGTTGTAAACTCAGGCTTGTCTGCGCTAACTTGAGCATCACTTGTCCGCATATCTGCTTTAGAGGTTTGGCTCTCTTTCTGTTCTGGTACGTTGTTGCTGGTATTGACGGTTGCAGGATTGGAGCAAGCTGATGTACTAAACAATAAAGCCGCAATGAGTAACGGCGATGTTAAGGGCAGACTTGCACGTTCAATAAGGGTTGTCATGGTTTTGTCCTTTCTATCCAATTGGCATTTATTTTATTGGTCATCCATTTATTTATAGCATAGTCTTGATATTTAAATGGTAAAAAAACAGTAACGCAAAATACCACCATAAACGAAAAACCCCTTACCTACGATTGTAGATAAGGGGTTTGTTTTAAACGTACAGTTAGGTCATAAAGACCTCAAGGCTAGAGTGCCTAGCTCATTCTAAGCTTATCAAAAGTTAGCTTGTCGTCGGCACCTACATCGACTTTGATAATATCACCAGCGACAAAATCGCCCGCCAAGAGTTTTAATGACAATGGATTTTCGATCTCTTGCTGAATGGCCCGTTTGAGTGGGCGCGCTCCATAAACAGGATCATACCCTACTGCGACCAATTTATTCATGGCATCTGATGATAGCTCAATATCCATTTCACGCTCTTGAATACGCTGGCGTAAGCGCTCCAACTGGATATCCGCAATACCTGCCATCTGCGACATACCAAGCGGATGGAAAACCACAATCTCATCGATACGGTTGACGAACTCTGGACGGAAATGCTGTCCAACTGAGTCCATCACCTCCGCCTTGATGTCATCATAACTCTCACCCACCATTTCTTGAATCTTATGCGAGCCTAGGTTACTGGTCATGATAATCACGGTGTTTTTGAAATCCACCACGCGACCTTGCGAGTCGGTCAAGCGACCATCGTCCAATACTTGTAGTAAGATATTGAACACATCAGGGTGCGCCTTTTCAACTTCGTCAAATAAGACGACGCTATATGGCTTACGGCGTACCGCTTCAGTCAGTGTGCCGCCCTCTTCATAACCGACATAGCCTGGAGGCGCGCCAACTAAGCGACTGACACTGTGTTTCTCCATATATTCACTCATATCGATACGTATGATCGAATCCTCTGAGTCGAACAAGAAATTTGCCAGTGATTTGGTCAGCTCAGTTTTACCCACCCCTGTAGGCCCTAAGAATAAGAACGAGCCTGAAGGACGATTGGGATCAGACAAGCCTGCACGGCTACGGCGTACCGCATTGGCGACTGCTTCAACCGCTTCGTTTTGACCGATCACACGCTCATGGAGCTTTTCTTCCATTGCGATCATTTTGTCACGCTCGCCTTGCATCATCTTGCTGACTGGGATACCAGTGGCGGCTGCTACCACTTCTGCAATCTCGTTGTCGGTGACTTTATTACGTAGCAATTTGACACCATCATCTTCACCAGTCTGCTCTTTTTGCTCAGCCAAGTCAGACTCATGAATACGGCGCTCAAGCTGCGGAATGGTCTCATATTGCAGCTTACTCATGGTCTCATAATCGCCTTCACGACTGGCTTTGTCATAGGCGATACGGGCTTTATCTAGCTCGTCTTTTAGCTGTTGACTGCCTTTGACTAATGCTTTTTCTGCTTGCCACACCTCATTGAGATCGGCGTATTCTTTTTCTAACTCTGCTATTTGCGCATCAAGTACTTTACGTTCAGATTGCGCGCCAGCATCCTCTTCGTTTTTGAGCACCTCGCGCTGCATTTTTAGCTGAATGAGGCGACTATCGAGCTTACCTAATGATTCAGGCTTACTGTCCATCTCCATGCGCAGGCGGCTGGCTGCTTCGTCAATTAAATCAATCGCCTTATCCGGCAACTTACGGTCAGTGATATAGCGATGGCTCATGCGCGCGGCTGCAATGATGGCGCTGTCTTGAATATCAACCCCATGATGCAGCTCGTAACGCTCTTTTAGACCCCGTAATATCGCAATGGTATCTTCGACCGTTGGCTCATCGACCAAAACCTTTTGAAAACGACGTTCAAGCGCAGCGTCTTTTTCGATGTACTGGCGATACTCATCAAGGGTGGTCGCACCAACGCAGTGCAGCTCACCGCGTGCCAAAGCAGGTTTGAGCATATTGCCTGCGTCCATCGCGCCGTCGCTTTTACCTGCGCCCACCATGGTATGCAGCTCATCGATGAACAGAATGACATTGCCTTCTTGCTTTGCCAAGTCGCTCAGTACGCCTTTTAGACGCTCTTCGAACTCACCACGGAATTTTGCCCCTGCAATCAGCGCGCCTAAGTCTAATGACAACACTTCTTTGCGGCGCAAGCCTTCTGGTACGTCACCATTGATGATTTTTTGTGCCAAACCTTCAACAATCGCCGTTTTACCAACGCCCGGCTCACCAATGAGTACAGGGTTGTTTTTGGTACGGCGCGACAGTACCTGAATGGTACGGCGAATTTCTTCGTCACGGCCAATGACTGGATCTAGTTTGCCAAGCTCTGCTTGCTCAGTCAGATTAATCGTGTATTTGTTGAGTGCATCACGCTGATCTTCAGCGTTTTGGTTATTGACCGTATCATCACCGCGCAGCTGCTCAATGACCGCTTTTAGTTTGCTTGCCGTCACACCTGCACTTTCAAATATTTTTTTGGTTTCGCCTTGCTCAGCGAGTGCCAACATGACCCATTCAGTCGCAATAAAATCATCGCCTTCTTTTTGCGCCTGACGATCTGCCAAGTTCAGAATTTTGACTGAGTTTGGGTTTAAATTGACGTCACCTGTCGGCTCCGAAATGGTCGCTTGGTTATCGAGTGCTTTGGCAACGCCATTTTTTAGTGCTGGAATAGAAGCGCCTGCTTGTTGGCAGATAGATAAATTAGATTCATCTTGTAGCAATACCGCAAGCAAATGCACAGGATCAATGCCCGTATGATCACGACCTAACGCTAGGCTCTGAGCTTCTTGAATCGCTGATTGCAGTTTTTGAGTGAATTTCTCAAATCTCATGTTTATATCCTTTTATAATTAGTATTTTCAGTGGAACTTCTAGGGACTCTCCTAGTCTAGTGCCCACTGTTATCTGTCATTTATATAAGGTATGCATACGGTTATTTCAAGACGATAAATCAATAAAACCTTACTTAAGACAATGATATTTATTATTAACAATATTTAAAAGGCCCATTAATACCCATTAAAGGTATTTGGCGAACCATTCTAGTCAATATTTGACTGCTTTTACTCCACGATTTCAATCATGGTACCAATTTGGACAGCTGCCATAATACGATCCATCTCGGCATTGGTCACGGCGATACAGCCGTCTGTCCAGCCGCGTTGTTGATTCAGCCATCCCAAAGCGCCAAACCCATTCATTTGCCCATGAATCATGGTATTACTACCTGGAGTGACGCCCAGTGACTTTGCGCGCTTTGTCCGCTGCATTCGGGTAGCTAATATGAATAGAGCGATGTGCAATCGAACGCTCATTTTTATAATCCAAAGTATAAATACCTGTCGGCGTACGCTGATCCCCTTCTTGCTGCTTATGGCCCACTGGATTGCCGCCCAGCGCAATGCGATACGCTCTGATGGCGGTGCCTTGACTGATTAACTGTAAGGTGCGACTTGATTTATCGACAACGATTTTATCAATAACTATTGAGGATGGTATTGGCTTGAGGAGCTTTTGAGATACGCAATAACACTGGCGCTGATAACGACAGCAACGCCAATACTGATCAGCCAGCTATATGGGCGCAGCCTATCTAATGAGTGTGTTTTTTGCAAAAAAATGACATAGGCTTTGATCCTCATAATGAGTTTTTTGTCATTAATCATATGTATCAAAGCACTATGTCAGACTATTTAGATAAGTTTTGTGCAAAACGAATGAATTACTCAAATTTTATACCATACGAATTGCCCCATCTAAGCGGATCACCTCGCCATTTAGATAAGCATTATCAATGATATGAGTGACCAGCTTGGCAAACTCATTGGGAGCGCCCAAACGTTTGGGATAAGGCACGCCTGCTTCTAGCTGCTCGCGGGCTTTTTCAGGAATGCTCTCCATCATCGGTGTGGCAAAAACCCCTGGTGCGATGGTCATAACGCGGATGCCATGCCGTGCCAGCTCGCGAGCAAGCGGCAAGGTCAGACCAACCACGCCTGCCTTGGAAGAAGAATAGCTGGCTTGACCCACTTGACCATCAAAGGCTGCAATAGAAGCTGTATTAATAATAATGCCTTGATCTGCATTCTTTTGTACATGGTTTTTTTCTGCATGGTCGCCTGTATTGCTATCATTCGCTATGCGCTTGGCAATGCTAGCCGCGACCAAACGGGCGACATTAAATGAACCGACCAGATTGACATTGACCCCGCGACTAAATAACTCAAGGTCTGCCGGATTGTTATCACGATTCAGTAGCTTTTGTACCACTACGATACCCGCACAGTTGATTGAGCCTTGTAAGCCGCCAAAAGCTGACTCAGCCATCTCAACCGCTGATTGTACTTCATCACCGTTAGTGATGTCACAGCGTACAAATCGCGCATTATCACCCAATTCAGCGACCAATGCTTGCCCTGCTGACTCATTGAGATCAGCGATGACGACGTTGCCGCCTTGATAGACAATCGTCCGAGCCACTGACTCGCCCAAACCTGATGCACCACCTGTGACCAAAAAGCTATGTTGTTTGACTTGCATGATTAATCCTTTAAATTCTTACTTTTTATTAGCGGTTTCTATGACCCATATATAAATGTTCTATTAGATAGTTACGCGACAGATAAACTGCGTAGCAAGAAGCGTTGAATTTTGCCACTTGGCGTTTTTGGTAATTCGGTCACAAACTCGACCTCACGAGGATACGCATGAGTGGATAGACGTTTACGCACGAGCTCTTGGATTTCTTTGGCAATCTGCTCGCTACCTTCGACGCCTTCTTTTAATACCACATAAGATTTGATCGTATGTCCACGCACTTCGTCAGGCACGCCTACCGCCGCAGATTCTGCGACTGCGTCATGCTCTAGCACAGTGTTTTCGACATCGGTGGGCCCTACACGGTAACCTGCGGTAATAATAATGTCATCATCACGGCCTGAGAACCAATAACTGCCGTCACTATGACGCTCGACCACGTCGCCTGTCAGATAGTAATCATCTACAAAGGCTTGTTTTTCATTCCAGCTATAACCATGGAAATAAAATGCAGGTGACTGACTAACGACGACTGCTAGCTGCCCTTGTTCACCATCTGGTAGTACATTCATATCATCATCCAATACCACCAGCGTGTGACCTGGTAGTGCCATTCCCATCGAGCCAACTGGTGATTCGTGTTTTAGCGCATGATGCGCACAGCACGTCATGCCCGTTTCTGTTTGACCATATTGATCTTTTACCTGACAGCCCAGATAGGTCTCGACCCAGTTAACGACTTCGGTATTCAGCGTCTCCCCTGCCGAGTTGGCACAGCGCAAAGCGAGTTTGGCGTTATTGTCTTCATTAACGTTGTCAAAAACGCCGCTGGATTTCATCATGCGAAATGCCGTTGGTGAAGAGGCCAAATTGGTGATCTGATGACGCATCATAAAGTCGCGCGTATTGGTCGCGTCAAATCCTGCTTCATTAAAATAAGTCGTGATACCTAATAGCAGTGGCCCTGTGATGGCATAATATAAGCCATATGCCCAGCCAGGATCTGCCATGTTCCAATATTGATCGTCTTCGCGTAAATCAATGGCATAACGCATATAGAGATAAAACGCAGGTAAGGCTGATAATGGCACACTCACGCCTTTTGACTTACCGACTGTCCCCGAGGTAAACATCTGCAAAAATGGCGCATCCGTATCGAGCATGACGGGTTCTATCGTTTGCGATTGTACTGCCATAGACTGTGTGTAATGATCGTCACCCCATGTTTGAGCATCCTCAGTACTGCCGACCAATACCATTTTGGTTTGCGCGGCCAAATCATCAAACTTGCTGCGGTTCTCTACATTGGTAAAGATCACTTTGGTATCGGCTTTATCCATTCGATACTTGATTGAGTCATAGCCAAAAGCAGTAAACAGCGGCTGATATACCGCGCCGATGCGCCATGTTGCCAATACAACCGTCAGTAGCTCAGGCGTACGTGGCAGCATGGTTGCGACTTTGTCTCCCGCTTTTACGCCATACGACTGTAGTAAGTTGGCAACCTGCGCGCTGGCTTTATCAAGCTCACCAAAACTCATGCGCGTGACATTGCCTGCCGTATCTTCGTGTACCAGTGCGGCAGTAACAGCGCGGCCGTCACGGACATGACGACCACAGCACGCCATATAGGCATTTAAGCGATCGTCGACATGCTCGCCAAAGATTTCTGACAGCAATGTATCCATGTCAAAATTATTATAATAATCGGTATAGTTTTTTGGTATGACTGAAGAATCAGTCATTGTAGGGGTTTGCGAGGCGGTGTTCATAAGCTAATCCTTTAGCAATAGCAGATAAAATCATCTTTACAGTTATAGAACGGTCACATCCTATAGACCGTTTAATATCTTTGTATTTAACATGCTCTATTAGTAACGCATTTTTATACTTATTTCAATACATAACGTATCATTTTTATTTTTTATAAATAAGCGTGACCTATAACTATTTATCATAAAATAGCCATTAGCAAACTTAAAAATATTGTATAATCATGTATTTAAATTATTTTCGAAGTACTTTCTCAAGTATCGATATTTAACGATCAGCACTGAGAAAACCCAATAAGGCTTTCTCCTCACAGCTTTGGTATTTTTTCGTACGACCGCGGCGTGCTTGCTTGTAGTCATCATAAAATTCCCCTGCCAAAAAACGCTCAATAATGATGGGGTGAATATACGACGCGCGGCATACGGTTGGCGTATTGCCCAGCTCTGCCGCCACGCTTTTTACCATATCGGTGACCAGCTGCTGACGCTCAGCGCTTTCTGCTGCGCTGGCAAGTATACTAGCGCCTGCGGTCGTTTGCAGCTCATCATATAGATAACTTGCCGCGAGCACGCTTGCCATCCATGTACGAAAATCTTTTGCACTATATAATTTGCTTTTGCAGTCTGTGCCGCACGTATGCATCCGTAAGTAGTCGTTGATATCGCTACTGTCGACGACTTGTTTATGTCCATTGTCGTCTAAGTATTTGAATATTTGATAGCCCGGCAGCTCAGAACAGGCCTGCACGATGTCAATCAAACGCTCGTCTTGCAGCTCAATGTGGTGTTCTTTGGCGCTTTTTCCGACAAAATCAAACGCAAGTCCGTTATCCGTTTCGCTGACATGCTTACTACGTAACGTACTCAGACCATAGCTTTTATTTTGCTTGGCATAGCGGCTGTTACCAATACGAATCAAAGTGGTCTCAAGCAATTTGACCACGGCAGCGAGTACATTGGTGCGTGACAATGATTCTGCTTCCAAATCTGTCTCGACCTGCGCGCGTAGATTGGGCAGCGCCTCTGCAAAGCCTATCATTGCATCAAACTTGGCTTGGTCACGAATATTATTCCACGAGGGATGATACAAGTACTGCTTACGAGATTTTTCATCGCGTCCTGTCGATTGCAGATGGCCTTTTTCGTCTTGGCATATCCACACCTCCGACCACATAGGCGGTATCACCAATGCATCAAAACGCTGACGCAATGCTTTGTCTTTGACTGTTTTGCCGGTTGCATCGCGATAGGTAAAGCCGCGGCCCCAACGTCTACGCTCATAACCTGGTTCATCGTCACTCACATAGCGCAGATTGGCACGGCGTGCGAGACGCTCATAATCATGGCGCACATCCTGCGTTGTCGACTGCTCGTTTGTTTTGCCCATAACAACACTCACCTCATCATTTTATGGATTTAGCATAATCAACTGCGCTTATTTTTGCTGTTTGTTTGCCACGGACAAAGTGTAATCCTGTGTAAAATATAGCAGTGATAAAAATTGAACATGTCTACTCCTTTGCTAAGGACAAAGACTGTAACCGCGTTTACTGGACGACACAAGAAGGCAACGCCGCCGCTCGTAAACTCTATGATGCTATTGCCACTCAGACAGATATGGTGCAATACCGTAAAAATCTATAAATAGTTTGCTTATAAAATGCCCACAAAAAAAGCCAAGCATAAAATACTTGGCTTTTTTTATTTTGATACTACTTTACAATAAAAGTCATTATTTACCGTATACACATAAATAAGCGGTTTCTACGTCAACTTTTACTTGGAATTTTTGATTGGCTTCAACGGTGAATTGTTCGCCAGCATTGAACGTTTGCCACTCATCACTCTCTGGTAGCTTGACCGTCAATGAACCGTTCACCACGCTCATGGTTTCAAACTCACTGGTGCCAAATTCATACTCACCAATTTCCATAACGCCTACCGTTGCAGGCTTGGTTGCTGTTTGAAAGGCAATCGAAGTGACTTTATTATCAAAATAATTATTCACGCTTGGCATAATCTTCCTTAATAACAGTTTAGTTGATATTGTATTTTACAGCCCTGCTTTTAGACTCGCCTCGATAAACTGATCGAGATCGCCATCTAGCACCGCGCCCGTGTTGAAGGTTTCAACACCGGTACGCAGATCCTTGATACGAGAATCATCGAGCACGTATGAGCGAATCTGGCTACCCCAGCCGACATCAGACTTGTTGTCTTCAACCGCTTGTTGTTTTTCCATACGTTTTTGCATCTCAAGCTCATAGAGCTTAGCACGTAGCATCTTCATTGCCGTGGCTTTGTTGCCATGCTGACTACGCTCATTCTGACAAGTCACCACCACACCACTTGGCTCATGGGTAATACGTACCGCAGAGTCCGTGGTGTTTACGTGCTGACCGCCCGCTCCTGAGGAGCGATAGGTATCAATGCGCAAGTCAGCAGGATTGATGTCGATATCGACATTATCATCAATCTCAGGCGAGACAAACACCGCCGCAAATGAGGTATGACGACCGTTATTGCTATCAAATGGTGATTTACGTACCAAACGATGGACGCCAATCTCAGTACGCAGCCAACCAAAAGCGTAGTCGCCTTTGATCTCAATGGTGGCTGACTTGATACCCGCGACACTGCCAGCAGACACTTCAATCACGTCTACCTTAAAGCCATGCGCTTCCGCCCAGCGTGTATACATACGCAGCAGCATCTCTGCCCAGTCTTGCGCTTCGGTACCGCCACTGCCTGATTGGATATCCAAGTAGCAGTTGTTTGGATCCATCTCGCCACTAAACATACGGCGGAACTCTAGATCAGCCACGCGCTGCTCGGCATCATCTAGCTCGCTCTGCACGTCAGCTAGCAAGGACTCATCCTCTGCTTCTACTGCCAACTCTAGCATGGCAGACGCATCCGCTAGCGTGGTCTCAAGAGAGACCACCACATCGATGACACCATCAAGGTGGCTTTTTTCTTTATTAATCTTGGTGGCACGCTCTGGATCATTCCACAGCTCAGGATTTTCTAATTCTAAATTGACTTCTTCTAAGCGTTCTTGCTTGCCATCGAAGTCAAAGATACCTCCGCAAATCCTGCCCGCGCTCGGATAAATCTTTAATCTGTTCTTGATACGGATTGATTTCCATAAGTGTTCCTGTTTTTCTAATAAAAATAAATAACGAATACGGCGCTATTTTAAATGAGATTGATACTAAATAGTTGGCTAATTATCATGGTGATAACCACTTATGCATCCATTAAGCTATATTGACCAATCTTCTACTGCCCAACGATGCGCCAAGGCATGAGCATGTAGCGCCTCATCAGGTGACACACAGATCGCCACATCCGCCCATTCTAGCAATGGAATGTCGTTTTTGGAGTCTGAATAGGCATAGGTTTTTTCAAAGGTGATGCCCGCTGCTTGCTGCTTATCAAGCCACTTATCTAAATGGTAGATCTTGCCTGCCTGAAAGTTTGGTTTATCAGTCAGCTTGCCCGTATAACGCTCATCTTTTATCTCAAGCGGCGTAGCCAATACATTGGCTGACTCAATGCCAAAGCGCTTGGCAATAGCAGACACCACAAAATCGTTGGTCGCAGAAATAATCACCACATCATGCCCTTGCTCAACATGCTGACACAACGCCTCCATCGCCTTTGGGCGGATATGCGGCTCAATTTCGCTTTTGATGTAATCTTCTCTTAGCTCATCAAGTCTATCAAGTGGCAAACTACTCAAAAACTGCGCGACAAATTCATTATACTCTGTCGCATCTAGCGTCCCTTCGATATAGTCATTATAAAACTTCTGGTTGGCAGTACGATACTCAGCCTCATCGACAAGGTCATGCTTGACGATATACTCACCCCACAGATAGTCACTATCGACATCCAGTAAAGTATGGTCTAAATCAAATAGCGCCAGTTGTTTTTGTTGTGTTTGTGCTGGATTTGCCTGCATGGTGAGACCTTATCGTTGGTTGCGAAAAAATATGAATCTTTTAGGGCGTTTTGAACATTCGCAAATAGGCACTGCTGATCGCTAAAACTGTTCCAGACAAGGCACAAAGCGACGATAATGCAGATGCCTTAGCGAGATTTGTA
>NZ_JAKDJE010000027.1 GCF_030454045.1 Psychrobacter sp.
CTTCGGCTGTCACCCTTCTTTTATTACTCCAGCATACTTTTTGATACACCACCAAAAAACGTATTACACGTGAATATCTCTGATCAGAAGCTATTATAATAAACGGATTGGTTCGGAGCATCTAAAAACAGCTCGCATATTACAAACCCCTGTCTGACGCAGACGCTTTAGGCTGTATGTTAGCAAATTTTCACGCTACACTTAGCAATATTTTTATAATAGGTCAAAAACCCATGGCATTAATCCGGCAACGCAAACTGACTAAACAACAGATTCGTCGCATCGACAAGCAGCAGCTGTCCAATCAAGATAGCATTGATGACAGCTTGATGGATGGCGTGGTCATGGCGCACTACGGTAAACAACTAGAAGTACAAGTCACAAGCCTACCTGCGGTGATACCTGAGCAGCCAGAGATTGCCCCTGATGATCCAGAGCCATTTTGGCAAGCACTTGCGCTCGGCGACATCTGGCGCTGCCATGTACGCACTAACTTGCCGATGCTAGCCGCTGGTGACCAAGTGCGCTGGAGTGCCGATTCCAACACAGGCTTTGGCCGTATTGAAGCCGTCAAACCGCGTACGTCATTGGTCTCTCGCCCTGACCGCTATCATAAGCTCAAACCTGTTGCCGCCAATGTTGATATTCTGGCCATCGTCTTTGCGCCATTGCCTGCTGCCGCTCCGACCCTAATTGATCGCTATCTGGTCGTCTGCCATCACGCGGGCGTCAAACCACTGCTCGTCCTCAACAAAGCCGATCTGTTGGCACAAGAGAACGGCGTCGATACGAGTGAATTATTGGCACAGTATGCCGCACTTGGTTATGAAAGCGTGCTCACCTCAGTCGATTGTCCCGAAAATATCGCCGAGAGTGACGAGCAAGAAGGTCTCGATGAGCTGAAACGCTACATAGATAAAAAGCTGGTCATCTTTGCTGGACAATCTGGCGTTGGCAAAAGCAGCCTTATTAACGCCCTACTTCCTGAGTCTGGTCAAAGCGTCAATATCATCTCGCAAAACTCTAAGCTTGGTCAGCACACCACCACGACCAGTCGACTACTGCCATTTAACCCCGAGGATTTGACGCAAGGTGGTATCGTGGATACGCCAGGTATTCGCGAATATGGCATTTGGCACCTCACACCTGACGATATCATCTCAGGCTTTATTGAGCTGGCCCCACTGGCGGGTGACTGTCAGTTCCGTGACTGTCGTCACACTCATAACAGCAAAGGGTGCGCGCTGTGGCAAGCCGTAGCGGATGGCAAAGTGTTGCAGCGCCGCGTTGAAAACCTCGTGACGCTAAGAGAAGAAGCTGATACTAAGTCTTACTAGGTTCAGTTAGCGTCATTTCAAAGGCAAAATGACGGCTCGATTATTGCCTGTGTGATCGCCCGTTTACTATAGATGACCTTATCGGTATAATAGCGCCTTGTTCACTCTCATTGGGCTGGCTTCTCAGCTTAATAGAACACCTATTTTTTTGGAGGTATGGTTTGGATCGTGCGCTGGAATTTGTGGGCAACCACCCGTTTTTATTTGGTATATTAGCCGTACTTGCTATCCTGTTTTTTACCATTGAAAACAAACGTAGCGGTAGAAAAATATCGCCCAACACTCTTGGCATGATGGTCAACTCTCAAAACGCGCAGCTGATTGATATCCGCGCCAAGAAGAAGTTTGAATCAGGCTATATTCAAGGCAGCCGCAACATCCCTTTCACTGATCTAAAAGACCGCTTAGCAGAGATTCGTGCGATTGAGCAACCAGTGATCATCATCTGTGATATGGGTGTGCAAGCAGGTGCTGCGATTCAAATGATTGGTAAAGACAGTGTCTATCGCCTAGATGGCGGTATTGGCGGCTGGCAAGGCGCTGGTATGCCATTGGTTGGTGTAAAAGACGCTAAATCAAAAAACAAAGCTAAGACCAAACCTAGTTTAAGCAAATAGTAGATTGGCTAAAATATAGCTTCTGACTAAAAACAGCATCTGATTAACGATAGTAAAATAAAAAGACACCTTAGCAATAGGTGTCTTTTTTTATATCCTGTTTATACTGCTACTGAGGGTTTTAAACTAAGACGGCTTGAATTTGTCATGCTCATCCCCACTTTAGTATGAGCAGAATCGAATACATTTGCCTTTACTCATTGATAACAGATTCTACCAATACTTAGACTGTGATAATTTATCAGGCTATCTATAATAAGTTTGTTATCTCATAAATTTATAAATAAGGATTTACCATGACTGTATCTGTTAAAGTTTATACGACCCCTATCTGCCCATACTGCTCAAACGCCAAACAACTACTAAAAACCAAAGGCGTTGATTACGAAGAAATCAGTATGCATGACATGAGCAGCGAAGATCGTCAGGCACTGATGAAAAAAACCAATAACTATCGCACTGTGCCACAAATTTTCGTTGGTGAAACCTTTGTCGGTGGCTTTGATGAGCTCAACCAAATGAACCAGCAAGGCAAACTTGACGAGCTATTAGCGGGTTAATCTGCTACCTTGCTTTACTGTCTGTCTTTATTTATGTAAAGATAGACAGTGGCAAGCTTGGAAACCGTAATAAAAAGTAAGGTTAAAAAAGTATCGAGCTACACGCTTAGTTTATATTACAATGACTTTTTATTAATATGACCGTTTATTAATATGACCGTTTGCCCCATCACTTGATTTAATTTTAGAGGATTTATCATGGCTGAAGAACAAGCACAACCACAATTGGCACTAGAGCGTATCTATGTAAAAGATATGTCACTTGAAGTACCAGGCGCAAGCGTATTCACCAAAGAGTGGAACCCAGAGCTTGATATCAATTTGTCTAGCAATGCTGAAAAATTAGATGACGATCATTACCAAATCGTCCTAACCGTTAGCGTCACGGCAAAAAATGCTGAAGAAGCGGCATTCATCGCTGAAGTACATCAAGCAGGTATCTTCTTGTTAAAAGACATTCCAGAAGATCAAATCGGTCAAATCCTAGGTGCATACTGCCCTAACGTGCTGTTCCCATATGCCCGTGAAGTCATCAGCGACATCGTGACGCGTGGTAGCTTCCCGCAGCTATTGCTTGCACCTGTGAACTTTGACCAAGCGTACGCACAAAGCCAGCAACAAGCGCAAGTTGATGCCCAAGGTAATGCTTAATTTTAGCTTGATGACGTATTAATATAGCAGTATTTAATGACCGTTTACTTATAATGAGTAAGCGGTTTTTTATGAGTGCCGCTTAATGTTGAATTGATAGTGTATTCATATGTTTTACTGACAATAAAATTATCTATATTGAAGCTATCAGCCATAAAAAAACCCTGCTATTAAACAGGGTCTTCAACGACCACATCGACTGGCTAAATTAATTAGCTAAAATCGAACATTAGCCTTTTAACGCAGACAAAATCTGCTGCTTAACCTCTTCGATGTCTTGCGTGCCATCAAACTTATCATAGTTTGGCGCATCTGCACCCTCTTTTGCTTTTTCTTGATAAAAACCAACCAATGCAGAGGTTTGCTCATGGTAAGTCGACAGACGGTCGCGAATGGTCGCTTCTTGATCGTCTTCACGCTGGATAAGCGCTTCGCCCGTTACGTCATCGATGCCCTCAACCTTTGGTGGGTTGTGCTGCACATGATATACACGGCCTGAACCTGGATGCTGACGACGACCAGACAGACGATTAACGATCTCATCATCGGGCACACTAATCTCTACCACATGATCGATGGCAACATCAGCATCGGCAAGTGCTTGTGCTTGAGGAATCGTACGTGGAAAACCATCAAAAATACACCCGTTGGCACAATCAGGCTTTGCAATACGCTCTTTTACGAGATTGATAATGAGGTCATCAGAAACCAGACCACCAGCATTCATGATATCTTTGGCTTTTTTGCCAAGCTCGCTGCCTTCTTTGATAGCAGCACGTAGCATATCACCCGTCGATATCTGCGGAATATCATATTCCTGAGAAATAAACTGGGCTTGAGTACCTTTACCGGCGCCTGGTGGACCTAGCAAAATAATACGCATCATTACACGACTCTCCTGAATTCAATGGGATTTTGGGATTACTACAACTTAGGGATTAACTGATTGCCAAGACACCTTACCTTGTGACCTGACAAACCTCAAGTTTTTTTCTAATTAGGGTCATAAGTTGCCATGACTTATCTTTCCATATAACACTGTTAAGCCTTTTGTGGTCAACAGCATTTATATGAAAAATACTGACAATAACTAACCCTAATACTAGGGGATTTGTTGATTGATTTCTACATTGGCCTGATTTTGGTCGGCACGAATCACAACAGGATTACCTGATAAGTCTCCTGACTCTGCGATAGCTGTGCCGCTGTGACTAATACGCGCAATAACAGCCAACTGAACCTTATCAGAACGGGCTGATCTTAGGGTACGCTCTGGCATCATCGCATCAAGATCGCTTAGGCTAATAGTAGCCTCACCCTGCTTAATCGCACTAATTGGCAAACGCTTGGCAGCAAATGGCGGACCCCCATTCACATCACGAATTGCCACAAAAAGCACGTCATCGGCTTTGACCAGTGGCAATAGGCTTGAGTTGATCTTAACGGTCACCTCAATGCCCTCAGACGCTTGCTGCTGCTGCATAGTCACATTGGCACTCAGCTCATCTAGACTCGATAATGCTTGCGTATGGTCACCTGGTTTGGCTGAGATACTGTCACGCAAGCGCTTGATCCAACCTTGTGCTTGATCAAAATTGTTTGCTCGCGCCTCGCCCATGGCCATGAGCATTTGCGCGCCTTCATGCTCAGGATTTGTGGCCAATACATTTTCTAATACTCGGCGACTATTTTCGTCTAGCTGACCATTATTAGCAAAAAAATTGATTTGCGCATAAGTGATGGCAATCTCTTCATTGTCAGGTGATAGACGATAAGCACGTGATAAGGCCTCAAGTGCTGAATCGGTCGCCTCTAATGATAAGAACAGCTCTGATAGACGCATCCAGCGGTTATAGTCGTATGCATGGCGATAGACGTTGGTCTGCATGGCACTAATCAGCTGATTGCCATCTTCAATCGCCCACGCAGGTGGTTGATCGATCTTACCAGTCAATAAGTCATCCGCCACTTGACCAACTTTGTCTTCGCTTGCCCAAAGCTCGAATACAGGCGTGCGATCCCCGATCATCAAGTACGCCATGGCAGACAGCACAGGTACCCAAAAGACAATGATCAATCGGCTTTTGATACCAGGGGTCACCATCGGTGTCACTTCACGCTGAGCATCCAAAAGCTGACGTTCAAGCTCAAGCTTTTGGTTTTGATAGTGATGCTCATCAATGATACCACTGTCTTTGTCTAATTTTAGCTCCGCCAAACGCTCGCGAAACACGGCAACATTGATATCTAGCAGCTGATTGTCCAAAGGCTTGCTGTGAGTCCGCGGCGCTTTTAACCATGGTTTTATGGCGATAACTGCAAGTAGCAAAGCGGTCAGTAAGCTCAGCGCAATAAATAAGCCAACCGTAGAGAATATCATCATTTTTTGTCTCCAAGGTTTGTAATATCATGATCATTCTGATGATCAGCACGTGATAATAAGCGCTCAAGCTCTGCTTTTTCCGCGGTCGACAACGCTTTGACATTATTATCGACCGTCACCCCACTCTCACCACTGGCAACAAGCTGACGTCGTTTACTTTGCCAAAACCAACCTACTAACAAGATGATGAGCAATAATGGTGGGAAAAACCATAGAATCCACGTTGAAGGGCGCACTGGTGGCTTATAGCTGATAAAGTCGCCATAACGTTCCTGCATATAGGCACGAATCTCGCCATCGCTACGACCATCTTTGACCAAGTCATAGGTTTTTTGCTTTAGGTCTTGGGCAATGGGCGCATCAGATCCTGCAAGGTTTTGGTTCTGGCATTTTGGACAGCGTAGCTCTTCGATAAGACCACGATACTGGGCTTCTTGCTGAGTAGAATCAAAATCATAGACATCAATAGCAGCAAAACTGCTCATGCTGATGATACACGCAGCCAATAAACCAGCCAGCGTTATCGTAACGGATTTTATTTGATAGACTATCATTGACATGCCTCCGCAACCTGACTTGGATCTGGGCTGATACCCTTGTCATTGGCATTATTGAGCACCATCAAACAAGGCGTGATACGACTTTGCCAGTTGCTCTCATTGACCTCACCGATAATATGCTGACGAATAATACCATCACCATCGACCACAAAAGTCTCAGGCGCGCCAGTCAGTCCCAAATCTAAAGCAAACTGCCCTGATAAATCCTGAATAGACATCGAAAACGGGTCGCCGCCTTTATTCAAATATCCTAAGGCATCCCCAATATCATCTTTATAGTTGACGCCGACCAAATTGACACCGCGCTCTTCTAGCTGCATAAGAAAGGGATGCTCGATGATACAGGTGGGGCACCATGAACCCCAGACATTCATCAAAAAAGGCTGATCTGGCAGGTTGTCATTGGTCATGATGCGACTGGTATCTGACAATAGCGGCAACTCAAAAGCCGGTACTGGGCGCTCAAGTGCCGTATTGGTCACGATATCGGTCGGTTTGCCCAAGCGCATATATAGCATGACAACCAAGCCAACAAAAACAACCAACGGGATCAAAAACCCTATCTTTAGCGACTTTTTGCTTTTTACTCTCTTGGTAGCTTGTTGCTCACCTCTATTATCAGGTGTGTTATTTGAGGTCGTCATATTACTGATCCCCTGTCTTGATAGCTGGTGACTCCAAATCTGCCACCGTAACAAAGCCTGATTTTTTGGCCGCAAGTTGCGCCGGTGTTTTGGTTTTCTTGAGACGATAGCGGTTGTCTAACATACTGAGCAATGCACCAAACGCCATAATCAGCGCCCCAAGCCATACCCAGCGAATGAGCGGTTTGACATAGATACGAAATGCCCATTCGTTGCTGTTTTCGGCAATCGGCTCACCAAGAGCGACATACACATCACGCATAAGACTGGCATCAATCGCCGCCTCAGTCATCGGCATCATACTGATAATATAGTTACGTTTTTCAGGATGTAGCGTCGTCACCGTTTGACCGTCTTTACTGACCGTAACCTCAGCTTGTGTGGCATCAAAGTTACTGCCTTTTACTTCACTGAAACCTTTTACGGTAAAGTCATACCCTTGGACATTGACACTATCATTTGGTCCCAGCGCCACATCACGCTCAATACTGAGCGTACTGGTAAATGCCACCCCAATAACTGCAACGATGACCCCAATATGGGCGATTTGTTGACCCCAATAGCTCAAACGCAGCTGACGTAATCCGTTTAATCGACTCGGTGCATTTTTGGTTTTATCTTTAAAATCGATCACCATCCATAATAGCACCCAGAAACTCACTGCCAACGTGACGCCAATATTTAGCATCTCTGATGGACTCGTAAAATAGGCAATAATCGCCGCCAACACCAGACTGCTCACAGCGATAACCATGCCAGCACCCAATAGTGGGCGGCTATCTTGTTTCCAACGAATATTAGAGCCCATACCCATCGCCACCAGCAAAAGCCACGTTAAGGGTACAAATAGCGCGTTGAAATAGGGAGGGCCAACAGATACCTGACCTAAATTGAAAGAATCGGCAATAATAGGATATAGCGTGCCAAGCAACACCACCAAAGTCGAAATCAAAATAATAACGTTATTAATCACCAAGAATGACTCGCGTGAGATCAGTCGATATTGACTCTCAACCGTCAAACGCCAACCACGTACCGCAAACATCAGCAGACCACCGCCAATAATCACGCCAAGAATGGCTAAAATTACTAGACCACGCGTTGGGTCAGCAGCAAATGAATGCACGGAAGTAATCACCCCTGAACGTACAAGGAATGTACCTAGCAAACTAAGTGCAAAGGCAAAGATTGCCAGCATGATCGTCCACGCTTTGAACACACCGCGCTTTTCAGTGACCGCAAGTGAGTGTAGCAATGCCGTACCTGCCAGCCATGGCATCAGTGAGGCGTTCTCTACTGGATCCCAAAACCACCAGCCGCCCCAGCCAAGCTCATAATAAGCCCACCATGAGCCAAGTGCGATACCAACCGTCAAGAAACCCCAAGCAGCTAGCGCCCACGGACGCGACCAGCGTGTCCACACCGCATCCAAGCGCCCTTCCCATAATGCTGCCATACAAAATGCAAATGGCACAGCCATACCCACATAGCCCATATACAGCATCGGCGGGTGGATAACCAAACCAAAATCTTGCAAGACAGGGTTTAGATCCGCGCCATCAACTGGCAAATTGGGCAAGGTACGATCAAACGGTGATGAGGTAAAGATTAACATCGCCAGCATCATCACTTGCACGCCAGCCAATATTACCAGTACGCGGGCGCGCATGGTCAATGGTAAGCCACGGCTAAAGTAGGAGACCAGCGCACACCAAGTGGCCATAATGGTCATCCATAGTAGCAGCGAACCTTCATGTCCGCCCCACGTCGCCGACAATTTATAATACCAAGGTAACAAGGTATTAGAGTGCTGGGTGACATAAACGAGGCTAAAGTCATTGTAATAAAAGCCTGCCATCAATGACCCAAACGAGACAATCATGGCCGCAAACTGCGCCCACGCTAAACTCGGAGCAAGGCGCTGCCAGGCAACGTGGTCGTTCATGACACCCATGGTTGGTAATACCACCTGCAAAATCGCCAATACAAAGGCGGCCAGCAAGGCAAAATAACCCAATTCTGTGATTAACATACGGTCTAACCTTGTTTACCTTAATACGGTCATTGTTTATTTTAGAAAGCAGTATTTTTAATGCGTCTGAGAATAGTCAATAGTCGTTACTTTTAGACATTACGCCGTCATTGTCATGCTTTTTTCTGCATCTGTAGCTATCAGCCATTGTAGCTTAGAAGACTTACAGCATGGTACATTAGCGTCAACTTGTCACGTTTCTGTATCCACTCTGTAGGCGATATGTGTAAAGAACATAAAAACCCTTTCTCACTGCATGGCAGGGAAAAACACCAAGACCAGATGCAACCAACCTGCCAAGAAACCTGTCAAACCGCCGAGTATAATCAGCGTCATCTCATCTTCGCGAAAAGCGGGACGCAATAGGTTTTGAAACTCATCAGGGGATAGCGCGCGAATACGATCGCGAAATAGCCCAAATATTTTACTGGCACGGCTTTCATTAAGTTCAGGGTCTCGCAGTGGCACCATAGTCGCGACGATGGATTTGTCGATAATGGTATTTTTCAATTGCCCAAACTCGCGGCGACCCAGTCCAACCCGCAATGTGGTACTAATGACCGGCGATTCTAACACTTTATACAAATGCGATTTCATCAACTCACGCGTTTCGGCGGCGCGGTCACCATACATCATCTCATTCATGATGTTTTCTAAAGTGACCAAATCTTTGACCACAATCTCAGCAAAAACCTCAGACACTTCCTCTTGGCGCTTCATAAAACCGCCTTGGAAACGGTACTGCGCGATATGCGGCAGTTGCGGCTTAATAAATGGGAAACGGCTTTGTAGCACAAAAAACTTCACATACGGAATAAAACGTGGCTCAACTGGGTTAAACACCATCCAAATCGCAATCCAGTTGGTCAAAAATCCCCAAATAGCGGCAAAAAACGGTACCGTCCAATGCTGCGGTACCACCAAAAATATAAACATTTGGATAATACCGAATACAAGGCCAATCAAAGCACTGATATGCCAGATAAAATCAATCTCTTTTTGCCCAACTTTTAAAAACATATTGACCATCAAACGCCGGTCACTTTCCATTTTATTGACAATCATTTTGCGCATATCGACCAAATCTTCGACATGATACGTCAAATCTGTCACAAGCGATTGCATGATGCTAGGCAGCTCTTTGTGGGCTTGAGCATAGACGCGGCGTTTTACCGCATAAGGCAAGTTGCCCCACAGTGCTGGCGAATGATCCAGCATAATCTCATCAATCAATGGCTCAAGGTTTTTGTCCACCGTATCAGTGACAAATAACGCCATTTGCTCAGGTTCCATCGCTTGAAAAAATTCATCTAATGAGCCGAGTTTTGACAATGTCTGATCAACGATAACCCCTGATATTTTACCTGCCTTGCGTGGGACGATACCTTGCCAGCCGATACCTGGTAACCCAAAGAATGGAAAATTTGGAATACGAATACCCCAAAACTTAATGGGATAAAACAGCATCTTGAGCGCCATCCATACATGCACCCACGTAACAAATGCCGTCACTGGTGGAATAGTTAGCATGGCAAAAAACTCTGGGTGCTCAGCGATCGTCTGCCACAATGAATTTATGTCCATGACTTTTCTAGTTCCTGACAGGTTGATTGTCGTTGCTAATATGGTCGCGACTGATAACAAGCCGCTAGCAAAATTGAAACGTCTCAAAAAGACGCTCTGTCTCTAACCACTACTATAAAATAAATCGCCTGATTTTAGCATACTTGCCATTTTTTAGCACATGGACACCCTTGGCAAGTTGTGACTAAAGATAACATCTTTTAAATCCTATATTGAGCCACAAATATACTGAGATAGCGCATCGCTTATGCAATATATGACCACAACAAAATAAGCATCTGAGTACTGCGTCGTCTCATTTGTTCTGTTATAATTTGTAGTGCAAAAAGAAAGACTGCCTGCGTACTAGCTGACGCATTTTTATTTTGAGTCACACCCCTCTATGTAATTGAAATACTTTGCATTATCCTTTAGACTCACCGCGTTTTGGTTAACCAACCTGCCCTTTTACCTCTTTATTACTGACTCACTGACCGATTGGGCTCTGATTTCCTATGAATAAACCACTAACTCCCAATACCGATAAGGTCAATAGTATTTTTACCAACCGTATTATCATATTTGGTATTTTGATATTGTTAGGTTTGGGTGGTTTGATAACCCGTTATGGGTATTTGCAAGTCTATGCTCATGATAAGTACACCACCCAGTCAGATAATAATCGCATTAAACTGATATCAGCGCCGCCCAGTCGCGGTTATATCTATGATCGTAATGGGATTATTTTGGCTGACAACCAGCCAGTTTTTACCGCCATGCTAAGCCCTGATGAGGTTGACAACCCTGAGCGCACGCTCAGCTTGCTGGCGCCTATTTTTGATTTGACAGCAGAAGACATCACTGACATTTTGGCGCGCTTAAGTAAAAACAAAAACGATCCTGTGACTATCAAAATTGATCTCACAGAGGCGCAGTTAGCCCAGTTTAGTGAGCGTAAGCCCTTCTTTCGCGGTGTCTCTATCCAAAGCAAACTGACGCGTGATTATCCTTATGATGAGCTGTTTGCTCATGTTATCGGTTATGTTGGTCGCATTAATGATAAAGAGTCTAAACGTATCGATAAAGACCGCTATGCGGGTACTGATCTGATCGGTAAGATTGGTATCGAAGACTATTACGAAGATATTTTGCTTGGGCAACCTGGTTATCAGTCGGTAGAAACAGATGCTCACGGCAATATCCTACGTCAATTGGATACCAAACCGCCTACCTCAGGCAACGATATCACGTTGAGCTTAGATTATGGGCTGCAAAAGGTCGCCCAACAACAATTAGATGGCCGCCGCGGTGCCATCGTAGCGATAGATCCCAAAAACGGCGACGTGCTGGCCTTTGTCAGTAACCCAAGCTATGATCCAAATCCTTTTATCTCAGGGATTTCGTTCAAAGACTATGATGCCCTGCGAGAAGATCTCGATCAGCCCTTGTACAATCGCGCCCTCCAAGGGACATACCCACCTGGTTCGACCATCAAACCATTCGAGGGTCTAGGTGGCATTCACTATGGCTTGCGAGATTGGAATAGTACCATTTATGATCCTGGCTATTTTAGCTTGCCAGGAGACAGCCATCGGTTTCGTGATTGGAAACGTGGCGGTCATGGCACGGTCGATCTAAAAAAATCTATCCAAATGTCGGTTGATACTTACTATTATAAGCTGGCTTATGAGATGGGTATCCAGCGCTTACACGACTGGATGGTGCGCTTTGGTTTTGGTGATAAGACTGGTATTGATCTTCCTAACGAAAAATCAGGCATCATGCCCTCACCAAAGTGGAAAAAAGACACGTATGATAAAGACTGGCTGCCGGGTGAAACCATTTCTGTCAGTATCGGGCAAGGCTATTTCTTAGCCACGCCATTGCAGATTGCTAATGCCACTGCCATGACCGCCAGTAAAGGTAATCATATTACCCCGCATTTGCTCAAGAGCAGTGACGGCGCAGCAGAAGTCAAAATCATCGACAAACCTGATGGTAAAATCGACTATAACGGTCAGCCCTCTGACTGGTTACGTATGCATGATGCAATGGAAAGCGTGGTAGAAAACGGTACTGGACGCGGTATCTATACCCCGCGCTATCGTATCGCTGGCAAGACAGGGACAGCACAGGTAAAGTCTATCGCTCAAGGCAAACGCTATGATAAATCAGCGATTGACAAGCGTCACTGGGATCATGCGTGGTTCAATGGCTTTGCGCCCGTAGAAGATCCACAGATTGCACTTGCCGTATTAGTCGAAAACGGTGGCGGTGGTAGTACGACTGCCGCGCCTATTGGCCGTGCTCTATTTGACTACTGGATGGTACAACGCAAAACTGATCCGATATTGCCGCCGTCCGCTGATGAGCTAAAAATCATCAAGCGCCAAAAGGCCTTTGAGAAAGCCATGAAGGATGCCTTGCGTGAAAAAGAAGCAAAAGCGTTAGCAGAACAAGAAGCGGCAGAGGCACAAGCAGCAGCAGCAACCTCAGAATAACAGCCGCTTTAATAGACATTTCTAATTATTCACCATTATGTCTATTCAGTAAAAACGGCTCAGTAAAAGACAATAAAAGAGACACGAGCATGAAAAAACCCTCACGCGGACGCGCAGCAAAAAAAACTCCTCAAGCAAAAAGTTCGGCGGGTGATGTTCGTATCATCGGTGGGCAGTTTAAACGCCGCATTGTCAGCTTCATCGAGGCAGATGGCCTGCGCCCAACACCCGACCGCTTGCGAGAGACATTATTTAACTGGTTATTGGCCGATATTCACGGTGCACGCGTACTCGATAGCTGTGCAGGCAGTGGCGTATTAGGGTTTGAGGCGTTGTCCCGCGGCGCAGCTCACACCACTTTTATCGAAGTTAACACGGCACAAAGCAATATGCTACGTCAAAGTGCTGAGCAATTACGCCTTGATACCGCAGCTTACACGGTTATCACTGGCACGGCTGAGCAAGTACTGAGTCAACACCAGCCGATTGAGCACCCGTTTGATATCGTATTCATCGATCCCCCTTATGCTCAGGATCTATGGCAGCCTATTTTGACCGCCTTGATTACTCGTAATTTAATAGACACAAATACGCTAATTTACTTAGAAGCGGATAAAGATTTAACACCTCAGCTTGAGCAACTAGAAGAGCAGCTTAATGAAAATCGCGACGCCCAACTAGAGACAACTCAGCAAACGATATGCTTTGAATGCTTGAAACAAACCAAAGTTGGACAAGTTGTTGCTGGACTTTATCAGCTGTCATTGTCATAATTACACCCTAATTGCTAAGCGCATCATTAGCAATTATTTGTTAAGCAATATCTAGTAAAACCCTTCAATACCTGTAAAAATGTCTAAAACCGCTTAAAAACTGGCCAAACGCTACAGTTTAATGTATAAAGGCGAAAATAAACCCCAATGCAGCTTGCAAGCGTAGGCGCTACTGCTTATAATGTGCAGTCTGTTTTTTGAGAGCCCCGTTCCCAGCTAAACTCTCAACGAATTCTAATTTTAAGGTTTTATCATGAAAACACTTAGTGCAAAACCAGCTGAAGTGACCCATGACTGGTATGTCGTAGATGCTGACGGCAAAACCCTTGGTCGCTTAGCCACTCAAATCGCAACTCGCTTACGTGGCAAGCACAAACCTTCTTATACCCCGCACGTAGATACTGGTGACTTTATTGTTGTCATCAACGCAGAAAAAATCGCGGTAACGGGTAAGAAAGCGCAAGACAAAAAGTACTATCGTCACAGTGGCTACCCAGGTGGTATTAAAGAAACCAACTTCACAAAGCTGATTGCACATAAGCCTGAAGATGTTCTACACAAAGCAGTTAAGGGTATGCTTCCAAAGGGCCCTCTTGGCTATGCGATGATCAAGAAGCTGAAACTATATGCGGGTACTGAACATCCACATACTGCACAGCAACCTAAAGAACTAGACATCTAAGGATATACTTATGGAACGCAATTACGGAACTGGTCGCCGCAAGACGTCTACTGCTCGTGTCTTTTTATCAAAAGGTACTGGTAGTATCGTTGTTAACGGTAAGCCACTAGACGAATACTTCAGCCGCGAAACCTCACGCATGGTTGTTCGTCAGCCACTAGAACTACTAGACTCTGCTAACGAATATGACCTATATGTTACGGTTGCAGGCGGTGGTATCAGTGGTCAAGCGGGCGCAATTCGCCACGGCATTACACGTGCCTTGATCGAAGCTGACGAAACTTTAAAACCTGCCCTAAAAGCAGCTGGTTTTGTTACTCGTGATTCACGTCAAGTTGAACGTAAGAAACTGGGTCTACGTAAAGCACGTAAACGTCCACAGTTCTCAAAACGTTAATCAAAGCCCTTTCTTATTTTTTTGCTGCTGTTGTCTTTTTCTCGGAGCGTCAGTAGCAAAATTTAGTAAGAAGTTGGTTTTGCAGAGCCTTATAAGCTGTTTACAGTTTATAAGGCTTTTTTGTGCTTATTGATAAAGCGTTAGCTATACGCTTAACGCCCTTTTGAATATCTGCATGTATGTTCTATATGAAGACTGTATAGTAGAAATCTTATAAAAATTCTAGCTTGCAAAGCGTTTGACGCTACCCCATCATATCAATAACTTTTCATCATTAGCTGCCATGTATATACAGTGCGGCAGAAGGATATTATGAAAGCGCCAGAACAATACGATCCTAGTAAACCCTCCAACACTAACGGCATACCACCATCTAGTAGGCAGCAATCCAATAAGTCGCCTGCGATACCTGCAGGCACGCCAACGATTACGCAGAATCACAAACGTACCGCACAAGCAGAGAATAAGCCATTTCAGTGGCAATTTTTATTGCCAAAATATTGGGGTGTTTGGTTGTTGTTTTTGGTAATGCTACCTATGATATATTTGCCACTGCGCTGGCAGTTTTGGCTGGGGCGTCAGCTTGGTCGTTTGATTTATAGAACTGCAGGCTCCCGTAGGCGTGATACTCTAATCAATCTAAGACTGGCGTTTCCAGAAAAGCCAGAAGCTGAGCGTGAGTTGATGGCAAAGCAAGTCTTTGTCAACCAAGGTATTGGTGTCTTTGAAACCTTATGTGCTTGGTTTCGCCCAAATATTTTCACCAGAACGGTGTCTATCTCTGGATTACAGCACATAGTTAATGCGCAAAACGAGCAGCGTCCCGTTATTTTGCTAGGGGCGCATTATACGATGCTCGATTTGGGCGGGCTGCTGTCTGCGCAATTCTTCCCTGTCGATTGTATGTACCGTACGCAAAATAACCCTTTACTGGACTGGTTTATCTATAATGGTCGTACCAATATATTCGGTAAGCAAATCTCCAGCCGTGACATGCGAAGCCTAGTCACCTCTATCAAAGCAGGTCACGTAATTTGGTATTCTCCTGATCAAGACTATGGTCTTAAACAAGGGGTTATGGCGCCATTCTTTGGCGTGCCAGCAGCGACCATCACCGCATCACGCCGTATGGCAAAACTGGGCAGCAAAACGCATCCGCCCGCAGTGATGGCACTACACACCTATCGGCAAACGCCAGATAATCTGCCTCGCGGCAAGCGACCTCATTATCACCTGACCATCACCCCAGAGCTTGAGAACTACCCAAGTCAAGATGAGGTTGCGGATGCCACTCGGGTTAATGAAGTTTTAGAGGGACTCATACGTATTGATCCGACTCAGTGGATGTGGTTTCATCGCCGCTTTAAACATGGGCCAAATGGTCGTACGGATATCTATAAGTAGGCCTTTATTTTCAAAAGGACTGATAAAATTTGCTATACTTTGTAACTGCTATTTTGCACTTTTAGTCACGCATTATAATAATTTGACAAACAAAACAACGGATTTTTCATGAGCGACAATCACAGTTCTGGACAAGTAGCCTCACATAGACGCATTTTGACAGGGATCAAACCTACAGGTATTCCGCACCTTGGTAACTATGTTGGCGCGATTCGTCCGGCCATCCAGTCTATTCAAAACAGCGATAGCGACGCTTTTTTCTTCTTAGCGGATTATCACAGCATTATTGGTTGCCATGACCCAGCGATCATCCACGAGTCAACCAAAGCCATTGCTGCTACTTGGATTGCCTGTGGTCTCGATCCTGAGCGTGTGACCTTTTATCGTCAGTCAGATGTGCCTGAGATTTTGGAGTTATCATGGATTTTGAGCTCCTCATGTGCCAAAGGACTTATGAACCGCGCTCATGCCTACAAAGCAGCGGTCGATGCTAATATGGAAAAAGAAGACGTTGATCCTGACCAAGGGATTAACATGGGGTTGTTTGGCTACCCTGTGTTGATGGCTGCTGATATTTTGATGTTTAATGCCACGCATGTACCTGTTGGCCGTGACCAAATTCAGCACATTGAAATGGCGCGTGATATAGCAGGTACATTTAATCATCGTTACAAGCCATTGTTCACTGAGCCTGAGGCCCTGGTCGACGATAATACGCCGCTACTCACAGGTCTCGATGGTCGCAAAATGAGCAAAAGCTATAACAACGTGATTCCGTTGTTTGGCGAGTTTAATAGCCAAGCCAATCCTGAAAAAATGATGCGTAAGGCCATCATGCGTATTGTGACCAACTCACAATTGCCAGAAGAGCCAAAAGATCCTGACGCGTCAGCAATTTTTGAGATTTATAAAGCGTTTGCTACGCCTGAAGAAATTGCTAATTTGCGTGCGCAGTATGAATCAGGTATTGGCTGGGGAGACGCCAAAGAGCAGTTGTTCCAACAAATCAATAACGAGATCGCCCCTTTCCGCGCACGCTATCAAGAATTGATGGCAAATCCAAAAGAGCTGGAAGAAATCTTGCAAATGGGCGCAGATAAAGCCCGTCGTCATAGCCGTAAGCAGCTGGATAAAGCCCGCCGTGCCATTGGTATTCGTCCACTAGCAAAGCTTAAATAAATGACTTCTGATCGTTTATAATGCCGACATTTAATCCAAGCCATTTTTTATCTTACTGTCAGTCTTTATACGAGGCTGACAGTACGTATGACTCTGAACAATCCAATCGGCTGGCTCGTCATCGCCATGTCGAACCAGATGCGGCGCAGTTTTTGGCCAATATTGCCACGATCAGACAGCCCAAAAAGGTACTAGAGATTGGTACCTCGACGGGCTTTTCGACATTGTGGCTGGCGTATGGTCTGCGGCATCAGGCTGAATGTGACTTTATATCGTTAGACATCGACAAAAGCCGCAGTGAAGCTGCTCACCAGCATCTGCAAAATACGGGGCTGTCTGCGTCTGTTCGACTCATCGTGCAAGATGCCTTGATTTTTTTAAATAGCAATGAAGACGTCTTTGACTTGGTTTTTTTGGATGCAGAGCGGCCATACTATCTTGATTATATCGAAGGTCTGCATAACGCATTGGACGTCGGTAGTGTACTAATCGTCGATAATGTCATCTCTCATCGCGATGAGGTGAGCAAGTTCTTGGCAGCCTTTATCAACAACCCTCGTTATCTTTGTCACACGCTAGATATTGGTGCTGGACTATTTATGGCAGTGCGCCAGGAACATTAAGACTTATGGATACATCCAACACGACTGCTCTACGCATCTATCAGACGCCAGTACAGCATCTACCAGACGATCTTTATGTTCCGCCGCAAGCGTTTGCGATTTGGCTAGAGCAGTTTGCTGGACCACTGGATTTTTTATTATATTTGGTCAAAAAGAACAATGTTGATTTGACCCAAATGCCTATCTTACCCATCACTGAACAATATCTGGCTTATATTAGCGAATTGGATACTGAGCATTTTGAATTGGCAGGTGATTATCTGCTGATGGCGTCCACGCTGATTGCAATCAAAACTGAATTGCTCCTCCCAGTCCCCGACACGCCTACCGATGAGCGCGATCCAAAAGCAGAGCTGATTGAACGCCTCGAAGAATACGCACAAATCAAAGCCGCCAGTCAGCGCTTAGACAATCTGATACGTTTAGAGCGTGATGTGTTCTTAGCCATGGTAAGTATGCCCAGTCAAGAGATTATGAATGCTGAGCTGCCCAACTACTCGCCCAATTTGCTGATCGATAGTCTGTTTAAAATGCAGCTGCAAACAGACTATCAGATGCATACTATCAAAACTGATATCGTGCCGCTTTCTGATCGTATCGCTAGTATTAGCCGGCAGCTCAGCACTGAAGGAGCGCGCTCCTTTTATGAGCTATTAGACAAAGCACAAGGTAAAATAGGCGTCGTCGTGAGCTTTGTGGCCGTGCTTGAACTGATTAAGCGACAACTTATCGGTGTGGTACATACACACTATAGTGATGGCTCAAATACGCTGACTGACGGTGATGTCGACTCATCCGATACGGATCACCAATCACAAAAACTCACCTTACAGTGGTTGGCCTAACCAGCATCAGGTTAGCCGCCAAACCTACTATTGATCCCATAATATTAAAACAAGAGCACATTTTAGATGGTAGATATTGACGACTCAAAGCAGCCTAGTAAAGCCGAAACTACAGGCACCGCTACAGCTGCCTCTATTGGGGCAATTCAGGCGTCTCTTGAAGAGGTGAGCAAGCACATTGAAGTTCTCTTACATGCTTCAGAAGCGCCGCTGACAGCACAGGCGTTCAGAAAACATTTGTCATTGTCTAGCAAAGCATTAAAGCAAGCCTTAGAGGTGCTAGAGCGACGGCTAGAGACTGGTGTGCTGAACCTACATGAGACAGCCAGCGGCTACCGATTGCAAATTTCCGATGATTATAGCGGATTGATTCAGCAGACTTTCCCGCAGCGTCAAGAGCGTTTGAGCCAAGCGTTGCTTGAGACGTTAAGCGTTATTGCGTATAAGCAACCTGTGACACGGAGTGATATCGAGCAGATACGCGGTGTCACGCTATCGAGCAATATATTACGCCAGCTATTTGATAAGGGGTGGATCATTGAAAAAGGCTTTAAGGAGACCTTAGGTCGCCCAGCGTTCCTTCACACCACCGCACAATTTTTGGATGCGTTTGGGCTGAGTCATTTAGATGAGCTACCACCAATGCCAGATATGGACTCCATACGAGCTATGTCTTAATTTTTCTGCTGACCCAACTATCATTACGCTCATAAAAAAGGACAGATCATATAAGATCTGTCCTTTTTATTTGGCTATTACTCTTAGGGGTTGTCACTCTTAGAGGCTTTCAACCTTAGATAAATAGCAAAGCATCATAATCTGCTTCATCAATTAGCTCGTTCTTATTGATTGATAACATCAACACCTTTTGGTGGATTGAATTTGAACTGACTGCTACCGATGCTTGGATTCATTTTAATACCACTAAACTTAATAGAAGTCGTTTGACCTAGCGTATCATTCAATACCATCATCACAGGTTTGCCGCCACTAAAGCTCATGGATAGGCTCTTAAAGCTGGCATTGTCAGATTTTGGGTACAACACATAGTAGTTCTTATTGCTGTACGGCTGAGTGATTTTGAAGTTTTGATCAATCTTACTTGGATCACCTGACAACAATAGCGCTGGCGTATTACCGACTTGACTGTCGACGTTCTGCTTAGTCGCTTGCTCCAAATCTTTATCATAGATCCACATAGAGTTGCCATTGGCAACGATCAATTGCTCTGAGGGCGATTTGGTTTCCCAGCGGAAGTTATTGGGACGCTGTACACTCATAGAGCCTTTAAAAGTACCACTACTAGCGCCTTTGGTAGTTTGACTAAAGTTGGCAGTCATACTCTTGGTGTTGGTCAATAACTTGTTCAAGCGCTTAGCGGCTGTCATGTTGTCAGCAGGCGCTGCAGTAGCAGACTGAGTCAAAGCGATCATCGGCGCTGCGACGCCGAGTGACGTCATCAAAACACCGGCTAAAGCACCCGTCATCATTTTTTGTCTGGTCGATTTTTTGGTAGATAAAGTCATCATTAATCCTCTCTAAAAAAGCACAATTGCTTTAAAAATGGTTACTTAAAATAAAACAGTTTCTTGAAATTTTTATTTTCTAAAAATGCTTATGTTTGCCAGTATCGAACTGGTATCAATCAGCAATGGCAACAGTGTGCCAGTTTTTTTATTACGCGCCTAGTCATGATTTGCAATCATTACTACGCCTGCCATACACGCTTGTAACCAATGCAGTTACACGGTAAAAATATAATTTGGAGCTCATAAATGATGAATACGATATCAATAAAAAACCTATGAGCTAAGTGCTGCACAAAACTTGTGTTATATAGATATGTCAACACTTTGCCTATAAAACATAGGTGTTCAATAGCTATATTCTCTAAACGCAAAAAGCCCCTATTACCATCAGGCAATAGGGGCTTTTGATTATCCGATCCTCTCATTTAACAATGAGAAAATTTAGGCGGATAATTATGCGTTTTCAACCGTTACATAACGACGATTAAATTTACCTTTGGTCTCAAACTTTACCACACCATCATTTAGTGCAAATAAAGTATGGTCACGACCCATGCCAACGCCTTCGCCTGCGTGGAACTCTGTACCACGTTGACGTACGATGATGTTACCAGCTGAGATAGCTTGGCCACCAAAGATTTTTACGCCTAGCATTTTTGGGTTTGAATCACGACCGTTACGGCTCGAACCGGCAGCTTTTTTATGTGCCATGAGAAAATCTCCTTGTTAATGTGACTTATCGCTTGTGCGACAACTCTTAAGCATTTAGTGCGCTATTTAGCAAACATTGCTAAACGGGTAATTAGGCATTAATGGCTTTGATTTTTAACAAGGTGTACCATTGGCGGTGACCTTGCTCTTTGTGATAATGCTTACGACGGTTGTGCTTGATGATACGGATTTTTTCGCCGCGACCATGCTCAACAACTTCTACTTCTACGCTAGCGCCATCAACGACAGGCTGACCGATTTTGACGTCATCGCCGTCAACAACCATCAACACGTCTTCAAATTTGATTGTTTCGCCTTTTTCTGCTTTTAGCAATTCAACTTTAAGCAATTCATCGACGACTACACGGTGCTGCTTACCACCAGTTTTAATTACTGCGTACATTGTATGACTCCGTTTAACCCGTGTGCCGTGGCTGATGTTATACCAACGCTTTTACGACGAACACGACAGGGAAAAATTAAAGGCAAGATTTTACGGCCTTTTGCTGATAAAAGCAAGCCGCGCCTCTTGTTTTTATAAGGTGGTTACACTAAATCACCATCATCTGCACTGTTATATAAAGCACAAACAATCAAATCGTCGTAAACGACGATACTGACAAACCCTTTATAATAACGACTATAAATGATGGTTTGAGCCTAACGGGGGCTATTATAACTTATACAATCAGTTACTTACAGTCTTTTATGCATCATTTTTCTGACAATAAAAGCATACCCTGAGCTCATAACTTCATCACCGAACAAGCAGATATTTTCATCACTTTATCCGTTTTTTTGTACAAGATAAACTGGATATAAAACACCTTAAATCCATTCTCCTTATGAACTTTAACCAACAATTTTCAGAGGTAGCTATGTTATGATAAGCAAAACGATACCTTATCTATGAATAGCTGAAGTCAAGGTTATAAAAACTCTCTTTATTCTTATCAATATGACTATTTATTATGACTATTACCTCTTTAAGTAACACCGCCTCCACTTCTCAATCAACGCTCAGCTACGCTGATATTCAAAGTATCGTGGCCAATGATTTTGAGGTGATGGACCAGCAAGTATTTGGTAGTCTCAACTCAAAAGTACAGCTGGTCATGAGCGTCTCTCAGCATGTGATCAATGCTGGTGGTAAGCGTATGCGCCCACTGATTACGCTGCTTTGTGCGCGTATGTTTGACGACAATCCATCAGAAAAAGCGATGCACCTAGCCGCCATTACTGAGATGCTACATACCGCAACCTTAGTGCATGACGATGTGATCGATGAATCAGGACAGCGCCGCGGTAAACCGACGGCAAACGCCACATGGGACAATGCCACTGCCGTATTGGTCGGTGACTATCTCATAGCGCGCGCATTTAATCTCTTGGTTGGTTTTCAAAGCTTGCCATTGTTGCAAGTCTTCTCTGATGGTACCTGTGATATCGCTGAAGGCGAAGTTTTGCAGTTGCAGCATCAACACAACCCTGCCGCAACAGAAGACGACTACTTGCGCATCATCGATGGCAAAACGTCACGCCTATTTATGATGGCAACTCAAGGCGCTGCTATTTTGCAAGACAAAACAGAATATATGGCCGCATTAGGCGACTTTGGGCAGCACTTTGGTAATGCATTTCAAATTATCGATGATGTCCTTGATTATAGTGGCGATAGTGAGATAATGGGCAAAAACCTAGGCGATGACTTGGCTGAAGGCAAGCCTACTCTGCCAACTATCAAAGCACTTGAGCTTTTAAAAGACCAAAACCATGAGGGCTATGAGCAATTAAGAGTCGCTGTGCAAACGGGCAAAACCCCCAATGCCGCGCAGCTCATCGAACTGGTCCGCCAATCAGGCGCATTAGATTACTGTAAACAGCGTGCACTAGAGGAAACGAGATTGGGACAGCAAGCACTGGGCACACTGCCTGACAACCGTTATCGTCAAGGTCTGTACCAGCTGACTGAGCTTGCTAGCGCACGATTGGTATAATTAAATATGAGTCGTCTGTGTTATCGACTAATTAAAACAACCAGCTGATTAAGACGACTCATTTTTTAGCAGCGTTTTTGAGCAACCGAGCCATAAATATTCATTGATCAAAAGCAACAGTCTCTAAAAAGACACCCTCTTAAAACGGGTGTGTCAGCCAAATAGTTACCTTTCTTTAAGTTTCATAAATCCTGACGGCACTATAATTGTGTCAGGATTTTTTAATGGTTAAATACTGATTGACCACGCTTATTAGAGGCTACTGACTGGTCTAAGTCGCTATATTTTAAAGGTCATAATTAGGGGTTGATAAATTTGTCAATTTGTTGACAAAGCAGATTTTTGGCGGTTTTAAGACCTCAATAACACTATGGCTTTACGATTATAACAAAAAATTACAATAGATTTGCATAGCGGGTTGTATGTCTTCTTATTAGCTGCTAGTTGGTGTAGCGGTTACTGTGGCGGGATTTTATTTACTCAGCGAGCACAGTGCGGTCAGTTTTTGTCAGCTTTCCTATCGTGAATCACTTGACTGTGGGGTTACCCCAATAGTTTATAATAACTCTTTAAATTTACTAACCTACTTTGTGGTCTGCCTAAACTTCTAATATCACATTTACCAAATCGCGTCTCAATCAAACTCGCTACTGGCTGCCTTACTAGCGATTTTTATTAAATACATTGACCCAAAGGTTGAGTATGTCGTACTGGCATGAATGTGCAGAATGAGTAGACCCTCGATATTTCGTACATCAAAATTTATTGTTCAATTTTTTATACTGTCGTTATTTTATATCTATTGCCGAGGACATTGATGAAGCACTCTACTCTTGCGCTTTTAATAGCATCTGTACTATCTGGAGCTGTATTGGTCGGCTGTGACAAAAACGATGAGGCCGCTGGTGAGCAAGCTGCACAGCAGCAAATGCCGCCTGCGGTGGTCAACGTTCAGACTGTCACTCTAGACACCATACCTCAAGTACAGACTTTTTCTGGACGTACAGCAGCTTATCAGACTGCTGACGTTCGCCCACAGGTAAATGGCGTCATTGACGAAGTGTTATTTCGTGAAGGCAGCAATGTCAAAAAAGGCCAGCCGCTGTATCGCATCAATACTGACAACTACGCCTCATCGGTAAGCAGTGGTCAAGCAGCTATGCAGCAATCACAAGCCAACTATCAGACAGCTTTGGCAAACAATGCAAATGCAAAGGCTGAGCTTGCCAGCCGACAAGCGTCATTGGCTCAAGCACAAAATGATTTGCAGCGTCTACAAGGCTTGGTCAGTATCAACGCCATCTCACAGCAGCAATATGAGCAAGCACAGACGGCGGTACGTACCGCACAGGCCGCGGTACAAAGCGCTGCTGCTGCTGTTGGTCAGACACAAGCCGGTATTGAAAGTGCCAAAGCAGGCATTCAAACCGCAAAAGCTGGCCTAGAGGCAAGTACGTTGGATCTCAATCGTACGATTGTACGCGCCCCTCTGACAGGTCGCACTGACCGCTCAAGCGTAACGGCTGGTACGCTGGTCAGCGCAGGTCAAGCAGATCCTTTGGTGACTATTTCGCGCTTGGACCCTATCTATGTTGATATCAGTCAGTCATCATCTGAGCTTCTAAAACTGCGTCAACAAATTGCAGATGGCTCAGCTCAGCCGGGCATTAACTCAGTTGAGCTGGTACTAGAAGACGGTTCCGTCTATCCCGTACGCGGCAAGCTGGCTCTATCTGAAGCCAAAGTTGATGAATCGACAGGCGCCGTTACCTTGCGTGCGATTTTCCCAAACAGCAATAATATCTTGCTACCTGGCATGTACGTAACAGCCCGCTTGACTCAAAGTGTCATCACCAACGCAACCTTAGTGCCGCAAAGCGCTGTCACGCGTACACCTAAGAGCGAGACACAAGTTTATATCGTTGATGAAAACAACAAGATCCAAGTACGCCCCGTTACTATCAATGGTACTTATGATGGTCAATGGGTAGTGACTGATGGCCTGCAAGCTGGTGACAAAGTAGTAGTGATAGGCGGCGCCAAAGTCAAACCTGAACAAGAAGTGGTCGCAAAACCACTGGAAGCCGCAAACCCTGCCCCATCTGCAGATGCACAAAAAACCCCCACTGCCAAGACACCGCAGCAAGCGGCAAAAACGATGGATAAAAAGCCAGCCAGCAATACTGCTTCTAGTGAGCAATCAACAGAAGCCGCTGCTAACTAATTCCATTCAGAGACCAGAAGACTTAGGGATATACTATGTCACGTTTTTTTATTAATCGCCCTATTTTTGCTTGGGTGCTGGCTGTTTTGGTCATGCTCATTGGGGTGTTATCGGTTCTTAATCTACCGATTGAACAGTATCCACGTATCGCACCACCGACCATTTCGGTCAGTGCAAGCTATCCTGGTGCCAACGCCCAAACCGTCGAAGACTCCGTTGTCCAGATCATTGAGCAACGTATGAAGGGCCTTGATGGTCTGATGTATATGTCATCGTCGAGCTCCTCAAACGGTAGCGGCTCTGTGACGCTCACTTTCGAAAACGGCACAGACCCTGATACGGCACAGGTACAAGTACAAAACAAACTACAAGCGGCCATGAGTTCGCTACCTGAGTCGGTGCAGCGTCAAGGCGTCAACGTCAACAAATCCTCCAGTAGCTTTTTGATGGTACAGGGTTTTATCTCCGAAGACGGTAGTATGGATCGTGCGGATATCGCCGACTATATCAACTCAAACGTCGTCGATCAGCTAAGCCGTGTCGAAGGGGTAGGTGAAGTACAGGTGTTCGGTTCGGCGTATGCTATGCGTATATGGCTGGACCCTGCGCGCTTGCGTAGCTACAACATGGTGCCCTCTGATGTGGTCAATGCGGTACGCTCACAAAACGCGCAAGTCTCAGCCGGTCAATTAGGGCAAGCACCTGCTGACACCGATCGACAAGTCATTAACGCCACCGTCACCGTACAGAGCTATCTACAAACTCCTGAAGAGTTTAAAGATATCTTGCTAAAAACAGACACCTCAGGCGCGCAAGTACGCCTCGGCGATGTCGCTGATGTCGAAATCGGTAGTGAAAACTATAGCATCATCTCCTTGTATAACGGTCAAGAAGCGGCAGGTCTAGGTATCTCATTGGCTGCAGGCGCAAACGCGCTAGAGACCCGTGAGGCGGTCGGCGCACGTATGGCCGAGCTTGAGAAAAACTTCCCAGCAGGCCTTATCTCTGTTGTGCCTTATGACACCACGCCATTCGTACGTTTGTCTATCGAGCAAGTGGTTCATACACTGATCGAAGCGATCGTGCTGGTATTTATCGTCATGTTTATTTTCTTGCAGAACTGGCGCGCCACTATCATTCCAACCCTTGCTGTCCCTGTCGTACTCTTAGGTACGTTTGCGGTGTTGTATGTGGCAGGGTTTAGTATCAACGTATTGACGATGTTTGCAATGGTACTCTCCATCGGTCTACTGGTTGATGATGCGATCGTTGTTGTCGAAAACGTAGAGCGAATATTAGAAGAAAACCCTGATATTTCGGTCAAAGATGCAACCGTTCAGTCGATGGGCGAGATCAGTAAGATCGTTATTGGTATTGCGCTGATTTTGTCTGCCGTATTTGTACCGATGGCCTTCTTTGGCGGCTCGACAGGTGTTATTTATCGTCAGTTCTCTATCACCTTGATCACGAGCATGGCGCTGTCAGCCATGGTGGCATTGGTGTTCACCCCTGCCCTATGTGTGACCTTGCTAAAACGTGGTAAGAGCCATGAAAAAGGCAGTACTGAACAACAAAAAGGCTTCTTTGGCTGGTTCAACCGCGGCTTCTTTAAACTCAGCCGCTCTTATGAAAACTTCGTCGGCAAAAGTATTCGTTTTAAGTGGTTGTACCTGATCGGTTATGCCGCCATTATCGGTATTATGGCAGTGGTGTTCTTGCGTATTCCAGGTTCGTTTTTGCCAGAAGAAGACCAAGGTATTATGTTTACCTTAGTCCAGCTTCCTGCTGGCGCCACGCTAGATGAAACACAAGACGTGCTCGATAAAGTCAGTAATTATTACGACACACAAGAAGGCGACAATATCGCCTCTGTCTTTACCGTTGCTGGTTTTAGTTTTGCAGGTCAAGGCCAAAACATGGGTCTGGCATTCGTTCGACTGTCAGATTGGGAAGAGCGCTCAGGCGATGAAAACACCGCGCAAGCCGTTGCTGGTCGTGCCATGGGTTATTTCGTCACACAGCTCAATGAAGCTCAAGTATTTGCCATCGTGCCGCCAGCCATTACTGAGCTTGGTAATGCCAGTGGTTTTGATTTGATGCTACAAGACAGTGGCAACCTTGGACACGAAGGGTTACTTGAAGCCCGTAATATGCTCTTAGGCATGGCAGCACAGAACGATAAAGTATCTGGCGTGCGTCCTAACGGACAAGAAGACTCACCGCAGCTCAAGGTCAATATCAACCAAGAGCAAGCGGCCGCTTATGGTCTATCATTAAGCAACATCAATAGCGTCATATCCACCGCATGGGGCTCAAGCTACGTCAACGACTTTATCGATCGTGGCCGTATCAAACGTGTCTATGTACAAGGTGAAGCCAGCAGCCGTACCAATCCTGATGACATCGGTAAGTGGTATGTACGTAATGATACGGGCGACATGATTTCATTTGATGCATTTTCTAGCAGTGAATGGCAATCAGGGTCACCGCGTCTGACGCGTTATAACAGCTTACCTTCGATGAATATTCAGGGTAGCGCCGCTCCAGGCTTGAGTACTGGTGAAGCGATGAGCTCAATGGAAGCGATGATTGACAAGTTGCCTGAAGGCATCAGCTATGAGTGGACGGGCATGTCATTAGAAGAGCAAAAGTCAGGCGCCCAAGCGCCGATGCTTTATGCGCTTTCAATCCTCGTCGTATTCTTGTGCTTGGCGGCACTATATGAGAGCTGGTCTATCCCCTTCTCTGTCCTATTGGTTATTCCACTTGGGGTATTGGGTGCGGTGATATTTACGTGGTTACGCGGTTTTGCTAACGACATCTACTTGCAAGTGGGTCTACTCACCGTCGTTGGTTTGTCCGCCAAAAACGCCATCTTGATTATTGAATTTGCCAAAGAACACCAAGAAGAAGGCTATAGTCTCAGAGAGGCCGTCATGACCGCAGCACGTCAACGTCTGCGTCCAATTATCATGACCTCACTTGCCTTTGGGCTCGGTGTTGTGCCATTATTCTTGGCGAACGGTCCAGGCTCAGGCAGTCAGAATGCTATTGGTACCAGTGTGGTCGGTGGTGTCTTAACCGCTACCTTCCTCGGCATCTTCTTTATTCCTATGTTTTATATTTGGGTGCGCAGCATGTTTCCTTATAAGGGCAATGAAGCTCACAATGGTAAAGGGGATGATGATAACCATCCAGGTGGTAACGGCGGCGGTGATAATCCGGTCCCATCTGCCCCTACAGAAGATAAGCAATCATTAACTCCTCCTGCGAGTTATCAGCCTGTAAGCCTTGGAGATAATACACAATGAGTTCTTTATTCTTAACCTCTAACTCAGCCGTAAGAGCGATAAGCTCTAAAGCTTTACTAGCTACTGGTAAATCATCGCGCCTACTTAGCCTGAGCTTTTTGGCTCTGAGTATGGCAGCCTGTAATACTATCCCTAAAGCAGATACAAGCCCCGTTCTCGCTGAGCCTAACCTGCCGATCGAGCAAGCTTATGGCGCTTTTGGTGATGAGACTGTCAGCACCTCTGAGCAGCCAAGTATCGCAGGACAGCGCTGGCAGGACTTTTATAGCGATGAGCGCCTAAAAGGTCTGATTGCGTTAGGACTGGAAAATAACAAAGACTTTGAAAGTGCGCGCCTTGCAATTGAGAAAGCGCGCGCGCAATATCAAATCACTGACATCAATGATTTGCCTGCGATTAATGGTGAAGCGGGTTATTCTCGTAGACGAACCTCAGGACCTCAAGGTACAAGCACTGGTGACAATTATAACGTCAACCTAGGCTTGGCCAACTATGAGCTGGATTTTTGGGGTAAAATTGCCAGCTTAAAAGATCAAGCGCTGCAAAGCTTCTTGGCAACCACTGCTGCCAAAGATGCAACCCAAATCAGCCTGATTAGTAACATCGCCCAAAGCTATGCCAACCTAAGCTATAGCTTGGCGCAGCTAAAACTGGCAGAAGCCACTGCTGAGAGCCGTGAGCGCTCGCTGTTTATTGCCGACAAACGCTTTGAGGCTGGGGTCGATCCCAAACTGCCCTCATTACAAGCCAGCGCGTCTTTAGAAAATGCCAGACTGGCGGTACTACGCGCCCAGAGTAGTATTTTGACCTCGCGTAATGCCTTGCAGTATCTGATTGGCGCCCCGATTCCAAATGAGCTGATTCCAGCGCCTGCCGTCAGCAATATCACAAGCCAGCAGATCTTTAATACCGGCTTGCCAAGTGAGCTGTTGCGTTATCGCCCTGACGTCCTACAAGCAGAGTACAGCCTCAAAGCGGCTGGTGCCAATATCGAAGTGGCACGCGCCGCTTACTATCCTTCAATCAGCCTTGCCAGCAGTGTGGGTGTGAGTAGTAGCAGCTTGAGCGATTTGTTCAAAAACAGCGCCGTTAGTTGGTCGTTTGGCCCTAACATCAGCGTGCCTATTTTTGACGCTGGTCGCCTCGATGCCGATTATGAGGTCGCACAAATCGAGCGTAAACAAACACTGGCCAGTTATGAAGGCGCTATTCAGACCGCTTTCCGTGAGGTGTCAGATGTACTAGCGACACGTGCTACCTTGGGTGAGCAGCTACAATCGCAATACCGCTTGCAAGATAACTTTGAACAGACATATCAGATTGCCGATGCCCGTTTCAAAGCTGGTCTCGACAACTATCTAGATGTCCTCGATGCTCAGCGCTCCCTGTTCTCTACTCAACAAGGCATATTGGATCTAGAGCTACAAAAAATCATTAGTCAAATTGAGCTGTATCAAGTCCTTGGTGGCGGTGCCAACCTCGATGTACCAGCAGTGATTCCTGTACCGCAGCACACAAACTTGGCTCAAGTGGTTACTGGATCTGCCAAGAGTGCAAAAGCCAAAGCAACAAATGCTATTCAAGCAGCTGGCTCAGCACCTGTTGTATCTCCACAAGAGGCTTTAGCAATCAAGCAATCTCAAACGACAAAAACCACCACTTTTGAACCCACCGCCATCGTCGATGTGAATGATGATGGTAGAAAAGATGCAGCTGTCGGTGTGGTGACGGAAGAGACTCGCTTCAATGATGCGAGCGTTGAACACGTGCCTGTGACACAGATTGTCGAGCCTTAAATGATGGGCTCATAATCTCGTGACGTAATCGTATCTTTATGTTGATAGTCGATAAGTATCATCAGCCCTACCGACTTAACTTGGTAGGGCTTTTTGCTTTATTTTGAGCCTGTTAGTTATAGTAAAATCGTTTTATAAGTCGCTTTTTTGAGAAGCCAGTGCCATAAAGCATGACGCTATAAAAAATGACTTATAAAATAATTTTCACTCGAGCAACACCATAACTACTAAAATGATAGTAAGGACTGATTATGAGCTACACCTTTAACCGCCAATACCCTGCTACTCGCTTGCGCCGCTTGCGTTATAACGACAATGTGCGCGCTATGATTCGTGAAGTAGAGCTACATCCCAAGCACTTTATTGCGCCTGTCTTTGTATTAGAAGGCGACAATCAGCGCGAAACGATTGCTAGTATGCCGGGCGTTGAACGCTTATCGATTGATTTACTCATTCATTATGCTAAAGAGCTTTTGGCAGAGGGTGTGACGACTATCGATATCTTCCCTGTCATTGACAATGAGATGAAAACCACTGACGGCAAAGCGGCTTATGACGAAAACGGTCTGGCAGCACGTGCCGTAGCAGCACTAAAAGACGCAGTGCCTGAAATGGTAGTGATGACCGATGTGGCATTGGACCCTTATACCTCACACGGTCAAGACGGTCTGCTCGATGACAGCGGCTACGTCATCAATGATGCAACCATCGAGGTATTGGTTAAGCAGGCACTCGTACACGCTCGCGCTGGTGCCGATATCATCTCTCCGAGTGATATGATGGATGGGCGTATCAAAGCCATGCGTGATGCCTTTGAGGCAGAAGGGTTTTTTAATACGGCTATCATGGCCTACTCCGCCAAATACGCTTCTGCTTACTACGGTCCATTCCGTGATGCTGTCGGTAGTGCGGGCAATTTAAAAGGTGGGCACAAAAAACAATATCAGATGGACTTTGGTAATCGTGCTGAGGCACTGCATGAAGTCGCTATGGACATCAATGAAGGCGCTGACATGGTCATGATCAAACCAGGCCAGCCTTACTTAGACCTTATCCGTGAAGTCAAAGATACCTTTGGGGTGCCAACCTTTGCTTATCAGGTCTCTGGTGAATATGCCATGCACATGGCAGCTATTCAAAACGGCTGGTTGAGTGATGCTGTGATTTTAGAATCTTTGATCGGGTTCCGCCGTGCTGGTGCTGATGGTATCTTGACTTACTTTGCATTAGAGGCAGCCCGTCAGCTAAACAATGGTTAATATCAATTAAAATGCCTTTTACATTGTAAAACACCCCAGCTGCTTCATAGTCGCTGGGGTGTTTTTTATTGAAATTCTATTTATGCTTAGCTTTTTTTGTTCACATGTATAAAGCAAACATGTCTATAGCTGATCACGATGATGTGCTGTCATAAAATCAATAGCAGGGCCAATAGGGATGATACGAGTGGGGTTGATATTGGCGTGGCTGGTGTAATAGTGCTGCTTGATGTGCTCCATATTTACTGTCTCAGCGATACCTGGAACTTGGTATAGATCACGCAGATAGCCCCACAGGTTTGGATAGTCGATAATGCGGCGTAGGTTGCATTTAAAATGCCCAACATAGACCGCGTCAAAACGAACTAAGGTGGTAAACAGTCGCCAATCAGCTTCGGTAATAGTGCTCCCTGTCAGATAGCGCTGGTCTGCAAGGCGCGCCTCAAGGATATCTAATGCAGCAAACAGCTCAATCACCGCCTCTTCGTAGGCTTCCTGAGTGGTTGAAAATCCAGCCTTGTACACCCCATTATTAATCGTCGTATAGACAAACGCATTGATATCATCAATCTCTGGGAGTAACCCTGCTGGCGAGAAATCGCCTGCCAGAGCGCCAACGTCGTCAAAAGCTGAATTGAACATCCGAATGATCTCTGATGATTCATTACTCACAATCGTATTGGTCTTTTTGTCCCATAAAATCGGAACAGTAACCCGTCCCGTATAGTTGGGTTTTGCTTTAATATAAAGCTCATAAGCATAATCTGCATGGATAAGCGGATCAGGGATTACGCCCTCGCCCTCTGCAAACGTCCAACCATTCTCTCCCATGTAAGGGTTGACCACAGAGATCGGAATGATCTGCTCCAAACCTTTGAGCTTACGATAAATTAAAGTACGGTGTGCCCAAGGACACGCCAGTGAGACATATAGATGATAGCGATCAGGCTCAGCCTTAAACCCGCCTACACCTGTAGGACCTGCACTACCATCTGCGGTGATCCAATTCCTAAACCCGGCATCTTCGCGCTTGAAGCGCCCGCCGTTTTCTTCTGTGTCGTACCATTTGTCTTGCCATTTTCCATCGACCAATAAGCCCATGTCATTCTCCGACTAATTCTAATTTTCGTTGAATACCTAGTTGACACAAATGACTTTACATCATTGCTCTTATGACAACCACATTCGTTAGAGGAATATGATATCAGTTATAAGAGCTTACCCATTAAGTTTTACTCTGTTATTAACAATAAAAACTAAACTGGTTAAAATAAATATTTAGAAAATATACATAAAAAACATACTGTAGTGTTTGATAATAACGCGTGACGTCAAATACTATGATAATAAAATAAGATAATTATAAAAAAGGCTTGCAAAGTCTGAAAAACTTGCTAAAATGCTCAACCTAAATAGGCGTATAGCTCAGTTGGTTAGAGCGCTACCTTGACATGGTAGAGGTCGTTGGTTCGAATCCGATTACGCCTACCAGATTCGAAAAGCCCCAATCTTAAGATTGGGGCTTTTTTTTGTCCGTAAAATATGGGCTGTAGCGGAAAAACCATTATTAAATCACACTATAATCATAACTATTCAATCAGCTCGAAATATCTCAAAAAAGCGACGGTGACCAAATGGTGACCAAACCGTGACTAGCCTACAAAAACCATTAAAATTAAAAGCTTCTTTTTGACCTCTACTCTAAAACTATTATTGACTTCTATTTTTCAATAACTTCTACTTTCTTTTCTTCTACATATTCAAAAATATCTCCTACCCCTACTTCAAGATAGGCACAAAGTTTATCTATAGTATCGAAATCAATTCTTGACGACTGATCATTGTATATCTTGTGCAAAGTTGTTTTGCTCACTCCTGTCGCTCGTACGGCATCCGCTACTTTTAACCTTCTTTCAGCTAACAAAGTTGGGAGATGGTTAACTATCATCTTAAAAACTCCAATTTTAATTATAAAAAATACTTGCATAGTTATAATTTTATGGTAAATTACAACTATGGTATTTAAAAGTACCATTATGGTTAAACTTTATATAAGGAATATATTATGTCACATACCTACCTAACTACCCAAGAGCTTTCTGAGCTCATTAAGTATAACCCTCGTACTATTCGCAATGAGCTCAAAGATACTGTGCTTATCGAAGGTATTCATTACATCCGGCCGTTTGGTGGACGCAAAATTTTATATGTTTGGGAAGAGATCGAAAAAGATATGCGTACTGGTGTCACCGGTAGCATCAACGCTATGGCTCTACAATAAGGAGAAATATTATGGCTAGTATTAGAAGTAGATATAACAAGTTGGTGGTCGACTTTCGCTATATGAACAAACGCTGTAGAGAAACGACAAACCTCATTGACACGCCAGCGAATCGTAAGAAGCTTGAAAAAGTGATTGAGAAGATGGAAGCAGAGATTACCTTGGGCATATTTAGTTATGCTAAGTATTTCCCCAAAAGCGATAAATGCGATGAGATGATGGCGTTAAGTGATCGCAAGGACTGTCTTCAAAGTGACGTCCTTTCATTTAAGGAATTTGCGCTGCTATGGTTTTCTGAAAAAGAAATTGAATGGCGTGATACTTACAAGCGCAAAATAAAGGAGATTATTGATATGTACTTGATTGCTAAGTTTGGGACTAAGCCCATTCATCTCATAAAAAAGACAGATGTATTAGCCTTCCGTTCATCGCTCGCCAAAGTAACGTACGGAAAAGCTAACAAACATCTGTCAGCGGCACGCATCAATTCGATCATGGTACCTTTAGGTATGATACTAAAAGAAGCAGCGAAACGCTATCAGTTTGATAATCCTTACTACGATATCAATGCGCTCAAACAGCCCAAAACAGATATTCAACCATTCACACTGAACGAGGTTTGGACGTTTATTAATGGTGTGAGAGCAGACTATCGCAATTATTATCTGGTACGTTTTTTTACAGGTATGCGTACGAGTGAGATTGATGGGTTGACGTGGGAGAACATTGACTTTGATCGACGTGAGATTGTGATCAAGCAAGCTTATGTCAAAGGTAAGATTGTTCCTCCTAAGACTCAAGAGTCTTACCGTGCGATTCAAATGTCACCTTGGGTCTACGATGCTCTAAAGGAACAGCAGGCCATCACTTATAAGCGATCTGACTATGTGTTTTGCGCGCATACGGGTGAGCCTTTAGATTACAACAATGTGAATAAGCGTGTTTGGCATCCAACGCTTAAGATTTTAGGCCTTAAGAAGCGCAATGCTTATCAGACGCGTCATACTGCGGCCACACTTTGGTTAGCAGCTGGCGAAAGTCCTGAGTGGATTGCCAGTCAAATGGGGCACGCTACGACCAAGATGCTATTCAACACCTATAGTCGTTATGTACCGAATATGACTCGGCAGGATGGTAGTGCATTTGAAGCATTGGTCAATCGCAGTCAAATTGCTCAGGTATCTACCGATAAGGGGCCTCACAATGAAGATGATTGATTACGATATATTGCATGCGACGTTTAAACCTAGTGGCTATGTCAGTAATGGCGCAGATAATATTGCTAACTACCTCATTTGTGAGCTCTGTATTCAGTCAGGTACTGGTTTGGCTAGGTTCCTAAGTATTGATAGTTGCTTTGATAATTATATGGCGCTGCGCATATGGGTTCAGACGCGCTTAGATGTCAATCCTGACTATGTCGTTGATGATATGTGTAGTCAGCTACAGAGTGAGCTCTACGAGCTACTACCACAAACTGGCTATGGATACTAAGGAGGGTATTATGAGCATGAACTTCGTCTTTGATTCAGCTTTTGATGATACAAAAAAGCGTTTGTGGGGAGTTTCCCAAACTCTGTGTAACTGCTTATAATCCACTAACAGGAGAATAAG
>NZ_JAKDJE010000028.1 GCF_030454045.1 Psychrobacter sp.
TCGCTTGTGTCTTTATCTGGTTGCCCCTGATTTGAATTCTATACACACCCTAGTATTATTAGCGACTTTTATTAGCATAACTAAGCATCGTCTTAATAATAGCCCTTTAAATTGTGCAAAGTGATAACCATAATAGTGTTATTGGCGACATTAGGCATTGATTGCCTTATCATTTTTATCCGCATTTTTGATTTGCATTATCTTTATTTAGGAGAGGTATTTTGACCCATTTATCATCGTCCCATTCAAGCAGCCCAGCACGCTTTGGACGTATGCTGCCAAAAGCATTACTAGCAGCCACTGTTGGCTTGGCATTATCCAGCTGTAGCAATTCTAACAATGCGGCAGATGCTAGCGCTGCGGCGAACAATGAGACACTCAATTTATATAATTGGTCAGAGTACATGCCACAAGAGATTTTGGATGGTTTTGAGGAAGAAACTGGTATCACGGTCAATTACACAACGTTTGATTCCAACGAAGCCATGTACGCCAAACTCAAATTGCTTGATGATTCAAGCCAATATGACTTGGCCATTCCATCGACCTATTATGTCGAAAAGATGGCCAAAGAAGGACTGCTGCAAGAGCTCGATAAATCCAAACTGAGCAACTTTAAAAACCTTGATACCTCCTTTACCAATACCAAAGTCGATCCTGACAACAAATATTCGATTCCCTATATGTGGGGCAGCACGGGTCTTGCCATCAATGGTGACAGTGTCGATCCTGCAACGGTCAATAGCTGGAACGACCTATGGGATCCAAAATACAAAGATCAGGTGATGCTCACCAATGATGTGCGTGAAGTGTTTGGTATGGCGCTACTGACCTTAGGGTACTCAGGCAACAGCAGTGACCCTGACGAAATCAAAGCGGCTTACGATAAGCTTACGACCTTGATGCCAAATGTCAAAACGTTCAACTCAGATGCCACCCGTATGCCGTATATCGAAGGGGAGACGACGCTTGGTATGACATGGAATGGTGAAGCAGTCATGGCCAACGACGAGGGTCTGACAAGCTTGGTGTATAAATACCCAACTGAAGGCGCTATCTTGTGGATGGACAACTTTGTCATTCCAAAAAATGCCAAGCAGGTTGATGCGGCGCACAAATTCATTGATTACTTGCTGCGTCCTGAAAACGCCAAAATCGTGAGTGAAGAGATTGGCTATGCGTCGCCAAACTTAGCCGCACGCGAGATGATGGACGAATCAGTGCGCAACAATCCGGCGATTTACCCTTCTAAAGAAGTACTGGCAAAAGCAGAGTTCCAAGAAGATGTGGGTGATGAAGCCTTGCAAATGTATCAGCAGTATTGGGATAAGCTAAAAACAGGCCGTTAATAGCCATGACGTAATTGCTTAATCCTAGTAGTTCAAAAATAAAAACGCTGATCTAAGATCTGCGTTTTTTATATTATAAATGCAAATCCGTCTCGCCGCCTTTGTCCTCGATGCGGCGTTGCTCGCGGCGCTGATAGCGTAGACCTGAGGCTGCAAACCACTGCGGTTTAGTCGTTTGTAACAAGTCGCTCAACTGTTGCAACTGGGTTTGCAAGGTTTGGGTCAACCAAAAGTATCCCTGCCACTCAAACGCTAAACGCTGTACGCTTGGATACTCTGAGACGGCAATACGCGTAATGGGACGAAACACTTCATCACTGGGACTACGTAGCACCGCAGCCATATGCTGCATCGCTTGCGTCAACTCATGCTGATAATGAACCAATAAAACATGGTTCTCCTCATCGATTTCAATATTTGCCAAGCGCGGCGCAGCACTTAATAACAAATCAATGGTGCCAATGATATTGCGATGGGTACGTTGAATGGTCTCCAGCGTCTCTTTTTCGATCCCTGACTCACTTGCGGTCGCAGCGATATGTGGACGCACGGCCAGTAGGCGCTTATTGATCTGTTGTAATGTGGTGACCAACGCTCTATCAACAGGTATTTCTTCAACTGAAAAAGCCACTGGATTTGATTTATGGGTCGTGTTACCCGCCGCTCCGTCCGCTGCATCAATATGATGGCCAACGCTTGCATACAAGCTGCTACAAGCATCAAGATTGCTACTCAATAGAAATCGCCACATCAGCGTTGATTTTAGCGGCAAAATGAGTGTGACTGCGACCGCTACGCCTGTCCCTAGCAAGATATTGAGCGCACGGTAAATGCCGTCTTGACCAATACTGCTATTGCCTAGATCGGAGACAATCATTAACATCGTAATACCCGTCAGCAGCCCTGTGTAGCCAAGCTTACGAACGGCTAGATAGCCAATAATGCCGCTTAATATACCGATAAGTGCATAATCGATCCATAGCCATGCCCCTGCATTTTGATTGAACCACAACACCCCTAATGCTGTGCCAATACCTAGTAGCGTGCCCAGCACACGCTCTTTGGCTTTGGTATAGATAGCGCCTTGATACTGTAACAATCCTAAAATAATAAAAACCGTAATGGTGGTCCACTCACCATGCGGCAGGTTTGTGACTTTATTGACTAATAGCGCCAGTATGACAGCCACTCCCAGACGACAAGCATGTAACACATCTGCACGTTGATAACGAATGTAAGGCTCGATGAATGGAGCAGTAACACGCTGGTAAAAGGTTGATTTCACGCAAGGCTACTCTTTTTAGTGAATAAACGAGTTTTAGTGGATAAATGAGGTAAACGATAAAGCATATAGGGTACGCAAAAACAGACTAGCAGTCGAGCCTTTATTTACCAAGCATCACTCAAAAAAAACGCCTTTTGTCTGATAAAAGACAAAAGACGTTTACATCACAAACCACTAATAAATCGTGGAATCTAAATCGAGGTAATTATACTTCTAAAAAGTCTAAGATACCTTCCGCCGCTTCGCGACCTTCCCAAATAGCCGTGACAACTAAGTCCGAGCCGCGCACCATATCGCCACCTGCAAAGATTTTGGGATTGCTGGTTTGAAATTTAAATGTCTGCTGCTCGAGCGCTAGCACGCGGCCCGAGCTATCCATGGCCACTTGCTGCGACTCAAACCAGTCGGCAGGGCTAGGACGAAAACCAAAGGCCATAATCACCGCATCACACTCAATGATCTCTTCTGAATTTGGAATCGGCTCAGGACGACGACGGCCACGATTGTCTGGCGCGCCCAGTTGTGTGGTGACGACCTTGACGCCATTGACCTTACCATTTAGGCCGATGATTTCGGTCGGCTGACGGTTGAACAAAAACTGCACTCCTTCCTCGCGCGCATTAACCACCTCGCGGCGTGAGCCTGGCATGTTTTCTTCATCACGGCGATAGGCACAGACGACTTGCTCAGCGCCTTGGCGAATGCTGGTACGGTTGCAGTCCATCGCCGTATCGCCGCCGCCCAGTACCACGACTCTTTTGCCTTTAAAGTCGTTGTACTCTTCAGCATCTTTTTCCCAGTCGTTACAGCGATTGACGTTGGCAATCAGATAATCTAATGCATCATAAACGCCATCTAGCTCTTCACCAGCAAACCCGCCGCGCATATAAGTGTATGTACCCATACCCATAAATACCGCGTCGTACTCGCTCAACAGCTCATCAATGGTGACGTCTGTACCGATTTCGGTCTTGAGGCGAAACTCAATACCCATGCCTTCAAAAATCACACGGCGATTGCGCATGACATCCTTTTCCATTTTGAACTCAGGAATACCAAAGGTCAATAAGCCGCCAATTTCAGGGCGCTTATCAAAAACGACAGGCTTTACACCATTTCTAACCAAGATGTCCGCACAACCAAGACCTGCTGGCCCTGCACCAATGATAGCGACTTTTTTGTCCGTCCAAACCACCTCGGACATATCTGGACGCCAGCCTAAGGCAAAAGCAGTATCGTTGATGTACTTTTCAACATTACCAATCGTCACTGCGCCAAAACCGTCATTTAAGGTACAAGCGCCTTCACACAAACGATCTTGCGGGCAAACTCGTCCACAGACCTCAGGCAAAGTATTGGTACGGTGACACAATTCAGCCGCTTGAAAGATCTGTCCTTCGGTCGCCAGCTTTAGCCAGTTAGGAATATAGTTGTGTACTGGGCATTTCCATTCGCAGTACGGATTACCACACTCAAGACAACGGTGCGCTTGCTGAGCAACGGCTTCATTTTCAAATGGCTTATAAATCTCAACAAACTCTGTTGAGCGCGTGGCAATGTCTTTTTTGGTTGGATCGAATCTGGGTACATCTAAAAACTGAAAGTTATTTTCTAAGCGTTTTGCCATGGTGCTATCTCTTTTATATAAGGCTCTTTTGCAGTGGGTGGTGACAACCAGCGAGTCTGTCTGAACGACAACCGAAGATATATAAGGTGCTGCTGTCACTTACCTGCTGAAAACCTGTGAGTTAAAACGTCTCTAAAAACGGAACGCCGGCTAACCTAATCAGCGTGATTGTCGATCACTGAGATGACCAACAATCACAAATCGGCTACTGTGGATCAGCCATGGTGGTTTTAAGAAGGCTTGCAATGTTCGCCGCTTTTGGTTTTACCAAATAGAATTTACGAACATAATGCTCAAAGTCGTCCAATATGGTCTGACCCCATGCACTGCCTGTTTTATCTACATGAGCTTCAATCACTTGTTGTAAGTGAATTCGGTGCTCTTCTGTTTGCTCGCTTGAGATGCGGTTCAGATCGATAAGCTCATGGTTGCAACGATCAAAGAAGTCGCCTTCCATGTCGAGTACATAAGCAAAACCACCCGTCATACCAGCCCCAAAGTTAAGACCAGTACGTCCAAGAATCGTGACGATACCGCCCGTCATATATTCACAGCAATGGTCGCCTGTGCCTTCGATAACCGCATGCGCGCCAGAGTTACGAACACCAAAACGCTCACCTGCGGTCCCAGCAGCATATAACTTACCACCTGTTGCACCATATAGACAGGTATTACCAATGATGGCGGTTTTTTGTGCCGTAAAGTTTGACGCTTTCGGCGGATAAATGACAATTTCACCACCTGCCATGCCTTTACCGACATAGTCATTGGCATCGCCTTCAAGCTCAATGTTTAGGCCGCCAGCATTCCACACACCCAAGCTCTGCCCTGCGGTCCCCGTCAAACGAAGCTTGATTGGCATATCACTCATGCCAAGGTTGCCCCATACTTGCGCAATCTCGCCCGAAATACGCGCGCCGATAGAGCGGTCACAGTTGCCAACGAAATAGCTATAATCGCCACCTGAGCCTTGACGAATATTGACGAGCATATCGCGAATCATTTGCTCAGCCAGTAAGCCTTTATCAAACGGCTCGTTACGCTCCACCTGACACGTTTGGGCTTTGCCCACGCTGGCTGGGTGACTAAATAGTAGTGGCGTCAAATCAAGATGGCGCTGCTTAGCCGTATTGCCTTCTAAAATATCAAGCAAATCTGTACGCCCAACCAGCTCTTCCATACTGCGAACACCCAGTATAGCTAACCATTCACGCGTTTCAGTCGCCACAAACTTAAAGAAGTTGATTAACATCTCCGCCTCACCGATGAAGTGCTCATCACGCAACTTGGATTTTTGGGTAGCAACGCCTGTTGGACAGTTGTTTAAATGACAGATACGTAGGTACTTACAACCAACCGCAATCATCGGCGTGGTGCCAAAGCCAAAGCTCTCAGCACCAAGAATAGCTGCTTTTACAACATCCAATCCTGTTTTTAAACCGCCATCAGTCTGCACACGTACCTTATCGCGCAACCCATTCACTCGTAGAGATTGATGCGTCTCAGCCAAGCCAAGCTCCCACGGTGAGCCTGCATGATGGATAGACGACAGCGGAGACGCTGCTGTACCTCCATCATAACCTGAGATCGTAATCAAATCAGCGTAAGCTTTGGCAACGCCCGTCGCAATCGTACCAACGCCTGGACGTGAGACCAGTTTGACCGATACCAATGCGTCTGGATTGACTTGTTTTAAGTCAAAAATCAGCTGCGCCAAATCTTCGATAGAATAAATATCATGATGCGGCGGCGGCGAAATTAGCGTCACCCCCGGTACGGAGTAACGCAGACGCGCAATCAAAGCATTGACCTTGCCGCCTGGCAGCTGACCACCCTCACCCGGCTTAGCACCCTGAGCTACTTTGATCTGCATCACCTCCGCTGAGCGCAGGTACGCAGGCGTCACACCAAAACGACCAGAGGCAACTTGTTTAATCTTCGAGTTACGCAAGGTGCCATAACGCACCGGATCTTCGCCGCCCTCACCTGAGTTTGAGCGCCCGCCAATCGTGTTCATTGCCATCGCTATGGACTCGTGCGCCTCAGGCGATAAAGCGCCTAATGACATGCCAGCTGAGTCAAAGCGCGTCAAAATCTCAGAGATGTCTTCGACCTCATTAACATCGATGCTGTTGTCAGTTTTTAGTTGTAACAAGTCACGCAACGTCGCAACTGGGCGGCTATTTACGAGGTTGGCATAATTCTGGTAATTTTCGTAATCACCCGTACGTACCGCCGTATGTAAGCTGTTAATCACGTCAGGATTGAAAGCATGATACTCTTTGTCAAAGACAAATTTGAGCAAACCGCCTTGATCGAGCGGTGCACGGCGTTTAAAGGCATTGGCAGCAAGTACGGCTTGATCGGCAGCTAAGTCAGCAAAAGTCGCGCCTTTGATGCGGCTTTGTACGCCTTTAAAGCACAGATTGACCACCTCTTCAGACAGGCCGACCGCTTCAAACAACTGCGCGCCGCGATAAGAGACAATGGTCGAGATGCCCATTTTCGACAAAATCTTTAATAAGCCTTTATCCAAGCCTTTACGGAAATTGACGCGGGCTTGAATTGGGTCACCAAGCAACTCACCAGTCGCAACCAAGTCATCGATGACATCATATGCCAGATATGGATATACACAAGTTGCACCAAACCCGATCAATACAGCTACTTGATGCGAGTCACGAGCAAGACCTGTCTCAACGACTAGGTTGGCATCAGTACGGATGCCTTCTGCAATCAGGTAATGGTGCACGGCTCCTGTGACCATGATGGCATTGGCAGGTACTTTTTCTGCATCGATCTCTTTATCAGACAGTACGATCAAGGTATTGCCCGAACGGATGTTATCTGCCACTTCTTCGCAAATAGCAACGATAGCATCAGATAGCTCTAGAGTACGGTCATAGTTCAGATCGATACGAGCCATCTTGAATGCTGGATCATCCAACGTTTCAAGCTGCTGCATCTTGCTGGCTGACAAGACTGGTGATGACAAAATAATACGATGAGCATCTCTTGCTGATGGCGCAAACACATTGGTTTCAGCGCCTAGGCAAGTTTGTAGTGACATCACAATGGATTCACGTAGTGGATCGATTGGCGGGTTGGTCACCTGCGCGAACTGCTGACGGAAAAAATCACCCACATGACGTATCTGCTGTGACAGTACTGCCATTGGCGTATCGTCACCCATCGAGCCTACTGGCTCTTGGCCATTCTCTGCATTGGGTCGAATGATTTCGGTACGCTCTTCATTGGTGATGTGATACATTTTTTGTAATGCTTTTAGCTTGTCACCGCGGCAAGCTTGCATTGCCAATGTTTCTTCTAAGCGCTCGTCATCACGAATACGGGTGGCCTCTTCACGTAGCCACTTACGGTACGGATGCGCATTTTTCAACAACGTTGCAATGGCAGTCGTATCTAGAACCTGACCTGTCACTGTATCGATAACGAGCATTTGACCTGGGCCAACTCGACCTTTTGCCAATACATCTTGTGGTGAGTAGTCCCAAACCCCTACCTCCGATGCTACAGTGATATAGCCATTCTTAGTCGTTACCCAGCGCGATGGACGCAGACCGTTTCTATCGAGCATACAGACGGCATAACGGCCATCTTGAATGACAAGGCCTGCAGGACCATCCCATGCTTCCATGTGCTGCGAGTAAAACTCATAAAACGCTCGCAAATCCATGTCCATGCTATCGACGTTCTGCCATGCTGGTGGCACCAAAATTGACATCGCATGAAATAAGTTCATACCACCAGACATCAGTACTTCAAGCATATTATCTAAGCTTGATGAGTCAGAGCCTGTGGTATTTACAAGCGGCGTCAATTTATTTAGGTTCGGCAGTTTGTCTGATTTGAGCTTTGGTGTGCGAGCTTTAGACCAATTGCGGTTACCTGTAATGGTATTTAACTCACCATTATGAGCCAGATAGCGGAATGGCTGCGCAAGCGGCCAGCGCGGTAACGTATTGGTCGAAAAACGCTGATGGAAAACCACGATATGTGACGCCAAGCGCTCATCTTGTAAATCTAAGAAAAAGGCTGGTAAATCTGAAGGCATGACCAGACCTTTATAAATAATCGTCTGGCAGTTCAACGAGCACACGTAAAACAATTCATCATCGATCAGACGCTGCTCTGCCTTTTTGCGTGCCACAAACAGCTTACGGTTAAAGTCATCAGCAGCCAAATCATCTGACGCACTAACAAATACCTGCTTAAAGTCTGGTAATGTCTCACGGCCGATGTCACCAACAATACTCAAATCGAGCGGTACATCACGCCAGCCAGCCACCTCTAACCCTTGTGCAGTAATCTCTTCGCTTAACACCTGCTGGCTATGTTTGGCCTTATCATCGTCCAAGTTGACGAACACCATACCAACGGCAAAATTGTCCGTAATGACTAGCTGCTGCTCAGCAGCAATTTGTTTGAAGAAATCGGTAGGTGTTGCTAATAGCAGACCACAACCATCGCCAGTTCTACCGTCAGCCGCCACACCGCCGCGATGTGTCATACAACTTAAACTATGAATAGCCGTTTTTACCAAATCATGGCTGGCTTGGCCCTTAATATGGGCAATTAGACCAAAACCGCAATTGTCAGAAAAATCATCTGGCGTGGCCAGGTGTGTTTGCGAGGAAATCATTGACATAGCTTGTCCTTTTAAGTAGACGGGAACTTATACCTCCAATGCGGAGTAAAAGCTGGTACCCGTAAGCAGAACGGGCTGATAGTGGATATTCGGGTATTTGTATTAATAAGTGAGGCAATGCTCAATCGACATCGTGCTCTAAAAGCACATCAACCTTGACCCTTCCTGGTCATCAGGTATGTCATGGCCTATGAAGCGCATCCCCACTGATAGCAAGTAGCCGCCCTTTGCAATGGAGTCATCTATCCTCCTAAATGCCAGCTACTTAATCAGTGATACGTTATGCGATTCATTTAAGCATTGTTTGTTATGTTGTCCTTTTTAGCAATAAATAACGGACAGCTAACCACTTAATAATCGTACAGGTGATTCATCTTGAATATCTGACGCTCTGTATTCAAGCGCCTTATTCACTCCAACAAGAGTGACAATAAGAGAGGTTGCGTCACTTACAATGATCTTGATGTCGGTTGTAAGTAGCCGCGCTTGAGACAACAAATTTCAGTAATAAACCCTATAAATGATAGATCTATCACTAAATGCTTGTTTAATAATAGTTTTTTACGATAACTATACAGAACGTCGCCCACAGTTATATTAGTTAATGATTCACAAAAAATCTAGTCTTTTCTATCGATTGAACAGCCATAATTTGTAAGAACACTTATTACTATTGGTTATAGGACAATAAAAAATACCATTAGAAATATAATGCAAAGCCGCCGAAAGAGCATTTAGCTCAATGGTAGAAGGTGCGCTGATACCTTTGGGAAGCCATGATAAACATATCAAAGTGACTATTAATACATAGCAAAAAACCTCGCTAACTGTTCTGTCAACGGGGTTTTTGAACGACGGATATTAGTCAATTACAATACTAGTTGCTTTTTTCCTCTATTAACGACTTGATACTGTCACTATTATCTTTAGGCGCATTATTATTTTTAGGCGCATTTGCATTACTATTTGCCCCATTGTTGCTCGTATTGGGCGGTTTTGGCGCAGGTACAGCGGGTGGTTTTTTAGCGGTGCTATTATCTGCACCTGCTGTTGACGGCTTTTTATTTTCCTGCTTGGAGTTATTGGTACTACTTTCCGTTTGACTTGATGCCTCATCAGTTGATTGCGGCTCATTGCCAACTGTGCGCTCTTCTGTGACAGATAATGTTTCAGAGGTATCTGCCGATTGACGGATGCTTTCTACTGGGGTGCTATCGTTAGAGGGTCGTTGACTATCGCGACTCGCATTGGTGTTAGCGGCTTCTTGCTCATTAGCCGTATTGTTAACTGCTTGAGCTTGCTGACGCGCTGGCACTTCACGCTTAGTGGGTTTTAGATTGACCGCACGCGTACGCTTGGCACTTAAATCTTTTACTGGATCAGGACGTTCATAGTTATCAATAATACTGACGTATCGATTGATCTCTTCTGGTAGCACACGCACATTGGCAGGCAATTTAAAATCTATAAGCTTTGCTGCACCAACGGCTTCTTGTGGACTACTCATGATTCCATAAGTCAACATATAACGGACTTGGTTTTCACTATCAAGATAGCGGAAATAGGCAAACTTGTCACGATCTTCACGGCCTTCTAAATAACTGACAATCACGTCATTTTCAGCGACATTCATCACCTGCACGGTCCACTTACCCTTGTTGGCAAGTAGATAGCGCTTGTCTTTAAACTCGTCAGGATAATTACGCAAATCACGGACAGTGGCGTCAAAGCTAATCGGTTGCACGTCAGTATCAAGCTCGTGGAGCGACTCGATTTTTAATGGTTGCTCAAACTCATCAGCCAACATTTGCGGTGCTGATACAGGCTCATTTTCGATCTTAGCGCCCATTGCTGGTGTTTGGCTAAGCATCCAAACCAACGCTGTCACCACGCCCAATAGCAACGTCGCGACGAGCCAAATTAAGGCTTGGCGACTGTATGACTGGCCAGCGGTGCGCGTCTTCGATGTTGATGCTGCCATAGGAATATCCTTGGTAAAAACATATGTAAAAGCATTACATCAATGCCCATTCAAATAGAGGTGCTGCTGATGACATGATGTCTGTATCAGAGTGCTATAAAGACAATTACAAAGTGTTGGGACGTCATACACTATGTTGTGACCATACGTCAGACAATAGCTGATCATCAAAATCATTGGTCAATATCGCACTTCCTATTGATTTTAACAAAATCAGACGGATTTGTCCGTGCTTCACTTTTTTATCATGACCCATTAGGTCCAGAGCAGTTTTTATATCAATCGCAGGTGGCGTTGTCGGCAAGTTGGCCAACATCAATACATTCTTGATACGATCGACTTCATCATGAGTCAACCAACCCATTTTTTGAGACAACTCAGCCGCCTGCATCATGCCAGCCGCCACTGCCTCACCGTGCAACCAGTTACCGTAGCCTTGGTGGGTCTCAATCACATGGCCAAAAGTATGTCCAAAGTTTAACAATGCACGTACACCGGACTCTCTTTCATCCTGTGCGACTACCTTGGCTTTGTACTGACAGCAGCGCTTCACCGCCTCACCAAGTACCGCCAAATCTAATGTCATCATCGCTGGCAAATTTATCTCAAGCCATGTCAAAAATGTCTCGTCCATGATAAGAGCATACTTAATGATTTCAGCAATGCCCGCTGATAGCTCACGTGCAGGCAATGTTTTGAGGGTACTCATATCAGCAAGAACCATTTTTGGTTGCCAAAATGCCCCAATCATGTTTTTGCCCTGCGCATGATTGATACCTGTTTTGCCGCCGACGCTAGAATCCACTTGTGATAAGAGCGTCGTTGGGATTTGAATAAAATTCACGCCGCGCATAAAGCTTGCTGCCGCAAATCCTGTCATGTCTCCAACCACCCCGCCACCAAGCGCGATGAGGGTAACGTCGCGATTGAAATGCGCTGCCATGAGCGCATCATAGATTTTATCAATACTGGACTGGTTCTTATACTGCTCACCATCTGGCAACACACAAACCTTTACCGTAAAATCTGTTGCCAACCCTTCTTCTAGTGCTGTTAAGTACAGCGGTGCCACCGTATCGTTGGTCACAATCAATACTTGACGACCACTGATATAAGGCGCGATCTGCTTTGCCATACTGCCATCTTTTGACGTAGCATCTTCAGTGATGACGATTGGATAATCATGACTTTGCGTACGAACTGTTAAGCTATCATAAAACAGTGGCGTTGCCATGAGGCACTCCTTAAGCATTTATAATGAGATAAAAATCGCAGCGATTATACATCTGTAAGGGTAGTCAATAGCGTCAATCTGACCCTATTTATCTTTTGATATCACATCAGTACTATCAAAAAAGGCATTCAGCTGCTGCATCAATTGGCTAACCATGTGACGTGGGTAAGTGTGGCCAGTAGGCATAATAATATGCGCAACTTGGCGATACAAGGGATCGCGAATGCTATATAGGTCTTGCAGTATTTTTCTAGGATTGGGCTGCTGTAAGAGAGGCCGCGACTTGTCTTTAGCCGTGCGAGCCATTTGCACATCAACGGGTGCATTAAGATAAACCACAATGCCGCGCTGTTTTAAAAACGCTCGGTTTTCACTACACATTACTGCACCGCCACCAGTGGCCAATACAATTTGGGGCGTTTGAGTGAGCTCATCGATGGCACGTGTTTCGCGCTCACGAAAACCCGCCTCACCCTCTTTGGCGAAGATCCAAGCAATATCAGCACCGGTTTGCGATTCGATATACCAATCACTATCCACAAAAGAGCGCCCTAATTGCTTGGCAAGCAGCTTACCGATCGTGGTCTTCCCTGCTCCCATCGGTCCTACTAAAAACACCGACGGTAATTCCTCCACCATAGTACTTACTCAGCTAAATTAGCTATGATACAACGTCATTGATATTCTGGCTAGTAACGAGCCGCGATAATTGTCCGCAAAATCTCATCCATCTTTCGGCTGACTCATAAAAAAAGCAAGCACTCAGGCTCGCTTTTTTAAAGTAGGTCAACCTGTGATTAATTCAAGCGGCTGGTACCATCATTGATGAGTTTTGGTGTGACAAAGATTAATAGCTCTTCTTTGGCATTACTACGCACATCTTTGCGGAAGGCGCGGCCAATATACGGCAAATCCCCTAAGAAAGGCACCTTTTCCACTTCGTTACTGGTACGGTTTTTGAACACACCACCTAAGACCACGGTCTGACCATCTTCAACGATCACATTGGTTGAGATAGAATCCTCAGAAATAGCTACCTGATTGTTGATAATAGTCGGCGTACCGTTATTAATAAGTAACTGCAGACCAATTTTTCCATCGGGAGTGATGTTTGGCGTGGCTTCCAGACTCAGTGCAGCCTCTTTAAAACTGGTCGTCGTTGCACCACTGGCTGAGGCTTCTTGATAAGGGATTTGGGTGCCAGAGGAAACTTTCGCCGTTTGCTTGTCTGCCGTCAACACTTTCGGAGTCGAGATGACTTCACCACGGTTGTCTGCCTGCAACGCTGATAACTCTAAATCAAGCATCACATCAGACATGCTAAGCAAACCAAAAGCAATGCTGCCAGCTGCATTATCAATACCCAAATCAACGTTTAGGTTATCAGGACGAGTAATATCATAAGAGGGATAAGACACTGTTTGACCATTGACAGTTGTCGTTTCTACATCAAAATCTTTTAAATCCCATAAGGTTTGATCACTACCACCAACCAATAAGCTACGATTGTTGGCTGCTCCATTCGATAAAATCCCCCAGCGCACTCCAATCTCTTTGCTAAAGGTATCAGTGGCACTAACAATACGTGCCTCAATCATAACCTGACGTACAGGAATATCAATCTTACTAATGAGTTTGTGAATATTTTCAATGCTGTCTGCCACATCTTTGACAATCAAGGTATTGGTACGCTCATCCACAGTGACGGTGCCGCGATTTGACAACAAAGAGTTATTGTCGTCGGCACGGTTTGAGCTACTACCAGAAGAGCCGCTGCCTTGAGAAATCAATGTCAGAACATCTTGCGCTTTAGCATAGCTTAAGCGGATGTACTCTGTACGTAACGGTGCAAAAGATTCAACCGCTTGCTGTGCTTCAAGCTCACGTGCTTCTTGCTCTGCAAGCTCTGTCGCTGGCGCGACCAAAATCACATTGCCGTTTTCACGTTTGCCCAGATTTTTACTCTTTAAAATAATATCAAGCGCTTGATCCCAAGGCACATTGATCAGACGCAAAGTGATGTTACCAGCAACTGAATCACTAGCAACGATATTCATATCAGTAAACTGCGCTAAAATGTCTAGGACACTACGAATCTCAACGTCTTGAAACTCCATAGACAATGGCTCACCACTGTATACTTTTTCTTCTAGCGTTGGTTCACGGAGCAGCTCAGGCTGGTTGATACTGATATTTAGCTGGTTGCCTGATTGATAAGCCTGATACTCGTAATCGTTGGTCATATTGATAGTGATGACACCATTTTGACCTTGGTTTTTGGTATCAATACTACTTACAAGACCGCTATTAATGTTTAGTCGGCGTAGTAGGTTTCTTGGCACCGTACTACCCGTTAGGCGTACAACAAGTTTGTTACCTTGGCGCTGTACGTCTACTGGAATGGCCTCATTGGCAAGCACCATGCTGACATTGCCACCGCCATCATTGCTTGCTGAAAAATTAACCGCACTTAGGCCATCATAACTGTATTGCTTACTCACTTGTGCCGAAGCAAGTTGTGGATTTAACAGTGGATTAACTCTGACTACCATCGTATCGGCTGGTACTTCGTTTTCTACCACTACTGTGCTATTTGTACTGACAGCTGCAACAGGAACCGTGCTGGTCTCAACGATTGGCGTGACAACCGCAGTAGTCGTCATACCGTTACTATTATTGATGACATCCTGTACAGGATCACTAGTGATGACTGGACGATCAGGATCAGTAATAGTCAGTAGCAGATCATTGCCTTCAATCGCTGTCGTATAATTTCCCGACTGTTTGAGGCCGACGATAAGACGCGTGGTGCTATCGCTATTCAAAGTCGTCACATCATTAACCATACCAATGTTATATTCATTAAAACGATTGGCAAGTCCGTTTTGTACTTGCTCAAAGTCTAATACTAAACGGTTGGGATTATCAAGCTGGTAGGCTGCAGGCAATACTGGTAATCCTGTGAATCCTAAACGCATTTGCGTTACTGCTGGTGCAGTTTGCACTACAGACACGCTATTGATACGCTGCGCAGCATGGGCACTACTACTGACTGCTACCATACTCATTGCCAGTGCTGAAACGGCAAAAGCAGAAGAGACGCGGTTGCTCATTGTCATTACCTTGTTATTGCGTACTGTCATTATTTATTCCTCAAAAAATCTGCCGACTTAGCTTATAGGGGATACCAGCGACTGGGGTTTTTCAACAAACCCAGCGCGGCTGTCTGGCACAATTTCAATCAAGTTAATCTGGGTCGGCGTGATTTCAACAATACGGCCGTCATTCAATCCAAGATAATCACCTACCTTCACGCTAGCCACTGAGCCATCAGGCCGTTGTACCAGTGCGTATCGCTGACCTTCCGGCGACACCACTACGCCTCTAAAGACCAGTTGTGATAGCTCATACTGCTCAAGCGGTTCTTTTACACGTGTGATATCAGGCCGCACCCCGTCAATGGAGGTGGTAGGACCCTCTACATTGACCAAACTTGGTGGTAAAAATGGGCTGCGCTGTGAGCTTGCGCTATAAACAAAATCTTCTACTAATTCAGCTTTAGGCGGTGGTTCAATGGGCTGCGCTGGCTGGTTACGAATGTCAGCCATTGACTGTTCTGCCATACCAATACGATCAGTACAACCAGTGATAGATATTGCAGTGATGCTCAGAGCCAACAGCATGGGCAATTTTTGTATACTCATTAGTTACCTCCTGCATTTGCATCAGTAGCTGCGGCGGCATCACCTGCAGGAGTGGCTTCGTCCTCAGGAGTCGCTTCTTTAGAACGATAGGTCTTAGTTTGCAACACTAAATTCAGCTCTGGTAAAACCTCCAAACTCGGCTGCGGGTTGCTCACTTCAAAGTCATGCATCGTGATGATACGGGGTAAGGCGGCAAGGCCACTGATAAAACTACCAAACTGATGATACTCACCTAAAGCGGCAATACGAATCGGCTGCTCAATAAAGAATTCGTTTTCAATCTCAGGCTCTACTGAAATATCTTGGAAACGAATATTACTGCCCACGCCTGTCATATTGATACCTTCCACTAGCTCTGACACACGAGTCTCTTTTGGTAACTGATCCAACAAAGTATTAAACTCCGTTTCCATTTGAACCACTTGTGCTTGATAAGCTTCTAGATGACGCGCACGTGACTCTTTTTCACGATAGCTCTCAAGCAGTGTCTGTTGCTGGCTTTCAGCAGCATTGATCTCATCGATCTTGCTACTAATCGGTAGCGCCCATGATAGTGCTGCGATAAAGGTAATAATGAGACCTACCACCGTCACCTTAACTGGCAACGGCCAACTGCCATAGTTTTCAGAATCTAACGACTCAAAACTACGGCGGAACTCATTTAAATCAAATTGCTTCTTTGGCGTTGAAGCATTTTTCTTAGTCTTGATTAGACTTTTTTTACGGACCAGTTTCATAACTCCCCTCCCGCACCATCTTCAGCAGGAACAGGTGCCTCTGATTGCACGTTAGTCGTCACCACAAACTGTACGTAACTGTCTTCTGGATACACTGGACGAGGTTGTTCGCCAGTCGTGGTGGTAGTCGTGTTGAGTGCTGGCGCCGTTTCATATGCACTAATGTTTTGTTGAATGTTGCTAACTGCTGAATTACCCATCCACTTGCTACTATCAAGATTACGAATTAAGCTAGATACAATGTTTGGATTGTCAGCGAGGCCAGTCAACGTTAACACATCGCCTTCGCGTTTGAGGTTCGTTAGATAAAGCGCCGGTGGAATGGCTCTTGCCAAGTCATCCCAAAGGCGTACTGGCACGGGACGACGACCTTGCAAATCTTGAATGACCTGCATGCGTGAGATAATATCTTCACGGCGCTGCTCTAAACTGTCAATTTCGGTTAATGCCGTATCTAAACGCGCGTTTTCTTGTTCAATCAATGCATTAGCGTCTAGCTGCTCATCGAGTTCATTATCAAAGTAGCTCCATGAAGCAAATGCCGCAAGGAGCGTAAGCAGTGTCACCGCAGCGATTAGAGTCATAAACTCTTTGTTGCGACGGTCGCGCTCTTCTTGTCGCCAAGGTAGAAGGTTAATACGAGCCATTAGTCAAAGCTCCTTAACGCAAGACCGCATGCAGCCATCAAGCTTGGCGCGTCGATGGTCAACTGCTCATTATCGATATTTGGTGCAATGGTCATATTGGTGAATGGGTTGGCGACACTGACAGTCACGCCCAATTTTTGCTGTGCCATGCCAGCGAGACCTGCAATTGAACTGCTCCCACCTGCCAGTACGACGTGATCAATACTGCTATATTGGCTAGAAGAAAAATAAAACTGTAAAGAGCGAGTAATTTGTTGGATCGTATTTTCTATAAAAGGTGTCAAGACTTCAGGATAATAATCATCAGGTAATGTACGCTCACGTTTACTCAGTGTCGCTTCTTCAGCTGATAATCCATAACGATTTTGGATTGCCTCCGTTAGCTGCACACCGCCAAATAGTTGTTCGCGGCTATAAATAAACTCGCCATTTTTTGCGATATATAACGTGGTCTGATTGTGACCTATGTCTATCAAAGCGACCAGTTCAGGCATGTTTGTGAGATTGTCTGCCATGAGCCCAAAAGCACGCTCGATGGCATGCGACTCGATATCCATGACTTTTGTTTGCATCCCGCCAAAAGTCAATGCATCCACACGTTGATCTACGTTTTCTGAACGAGATGCTGCCAGCAGGACTTGAACCATATCTTCGCTAACCAAAGAGGAGCCTAATACTTCAAAATCTAAATTCACATCCTCTAAAGGATAAGGTATATATTGATCAGCATCGAGACGTATCTGTGCTTCACGCTCAACATCGCTTAGCATCAGATCCATATCAATAATTTTAGTAATCACCGCAGAGCCTGACACCGCCGTTGCCGCATTGCTACCAGCGACTTGGCAACGTCTTGCTAGACTCGCTATAATATTGCCTACCGCTTCTGTATCCAATAAGAGCTTGTCGACGACTGCACCTTCCGGTAGTCTTTCGATACCATAGGATTTTAGATGGAACATGCCTTGCTGGCGCTGTACGTCAACCAGCTTCACTGAAGTGGCACCAATATCCACACCAATCAAATGTCGACTCTTTGAAGTAAATAGCCTCACAAACTCTATACCTTATATTAAGTGTACAATCTGATAGTTATTTGTAATAATTCAATACAATACTTTACTTAATTGATAGATTCAAGCGTTTAAAAATATATTAAGGCCTACTTACACATTTATTATGACCTACTAGTTTTGTTCAAGGTATAATACCTTATCCGCTACAAATTCTAATGAATAAGTCTTATTATGGCCAAAAAAAATGCTACTGCTCGTCTCATTCACTTTTTGGTGGGACTTTTTATCGCTTGCCTAGCATTGGCAGTTATCTTAGCGCTTGCTGTTCCCATTGGTTTTTATGGGATGGCGATGTATTTGTCGCCAACTTTGCCCAGTATTCAAGAAATCAAAACTGCCAACTTAGAAATGCCATTGCAAATATACAGTAGTGATGACAAGCTAATTGGTCAGTATGGCAATCGTTTGTCCTTACCAGTCACATTTGATGAAATCCCGACAGACTTAACTCACGCTTTTTTAGCGGCAGAAGATGCATCTTTCTTTCAGCATAGTGGTATCAGTATCAAAGGTCTTGGTCGCGCGGTCACTGAAGTTGTCACTGACGATGATAGTCAGACGGGTGGTTCCACTATCACGATGCAGGTTGCTAAAAATTATTTTTTGAGCCCTGAGCGTACCCTAAATCGTAAACTGACGGAATTATTTTTAGCACGTAAAATCGAAGACGAGCTGAGTAAAAACGATATTTTGACTTTATATGTCAATAAGATTTATTTGGGCGAAGGCGCTTATGGTATCCGCGCCGCTGCCAAAAAATACTACAGTAAATCGCTAGATAACCTCACTATTGCTGAGATGGCAATGCTTGCTGGTCTACCAAAAGCCCCTTCTAAATACAATCCTGTTGCCAATCCTACACGGGCTGTGACTCGGCGCAATTGGATCATTGGCCGTATGTATGAGCTTGGCTATATCACCAAAGCGCAACATGATGAAGCCGTTCGCTCACCTGTTGGCATCAAGCTGTATCAAGAGAAGCTTGATGTGAATATGCCTTATTTGGCAGAAATGACACGGGCGACTCTAGTCGAGCGTTATGGTGAGCAGGTGATGCATGGTGGTTGGCGTGTTCGTCTCACAGTCGATAGTAAGGCACAAACATCGGCAGAGGCTGCCATATTGACAGGGTTAGTAGCTTATGAGCATCGTCATGGCTGGCGCGGCGCAGAAGCAAATGACGAGCCTCTCGAAAACTTTCAGCGCTATAGCAATATGTCTCCTGCCAAAGTCACCAAAGTCAACTCTCGTAGTTTTGAAGCGACATTACAGTCTGGTGAAAGCGTGACGGTCAATTGGTCTGGCATGAGCTGGGCACGCAAATACATCTCCGCCAACCGTATTGGCTATTATCCCGATAATGCCAGCCAAGTAGTGAGCAAAAACGATATTGTCCGCGTGATACCTACCGCAAATGGTAATTGGCAACTAGGGCAGATACCTAAAATACAAGGCAGTCTGGTTTCATTAAATCCAGAAACCGGCGCGGTTAATGCATTAGTAGGCGGTTTTGATTTCAAACACAGTAAGTTTAATAGAGCCTTACAAGGGTGGCGCCAACCTGGCTCTACCATCAAGCCACTCGTCTACACAGCCGCTTTAGAAAAAGGCTATCGCCCAGACAGTATCGTCTCTGATCGTCCTATTCAAGTAGGCGACTGGAAACCTAAAAATTCGGATGAACGTTTCTTAGGGGATATCACGCTACGCCGTGGTTTATATTTATCGCGCAACTTGGTTTCTATCCGCTTGCTACAGTCCATTGGTATCTCTGATGCGCGCAACCTCTTAGATGAGTTTGGTCTAGACAAAGAAAAACTACCAACAACTTTATCGTTGGCTCTAGGGGCAGGACAAGCAACCCCATTACAAATGGCGACCGCTTATTCAACTTTCGCCAATGGGGGCCATCGTGTCCAGCCTTATTTTATTGAGCAAATTTATAACTATAAAAATGAGTTATTATTTCAGGCTAATCCACTTCAAGCTTGCGCCTTATGCTTCAATGAGCAACTTGAAGCGGTTAATAAAAACCTGATAGAAGAATATGACAAATCATTAGAAGACGAAAACAGTACTACTGATGAATCAGCTACCGAAAGCACTGAACTAGAAAATAGTGAAAATGTAGAAGAAACTGATGAAGCAATCGACCTTACTATTTATGACGCGGGTCCACAATCAGATCGCCTAAAAGCCCCCGCCGTACAATATGTAAGAGCCAAACAAGCACCGAGAATACTCAAACCGAGAGTCGCGTTTGAGATGGCAGATATTTTACGTGACGTGGTACGTCATGGTACGGCAGTACGAGCCAAAGCCCTAGGCCGCGATGATATTGGTGGGAAAACAGGTACAACCAACGAAGCCAAAGATGCTTGGTTTGCAGGATTTCATCCAACCAATGCAACCGTAGTCTGGATGGGGTTTGATCAGCCAGAATCTATGGGTCGCCGAGAGTATGGTGGGGTTGCTGCCCTGCCCGTCTGGATGGACTTTATGAAAGCTCAGCTCAAAGACACGCCAAATCAATGGGTATCTCTCAATAACCGCTCAAAATCTAAAAAACAGCAGCAGCAAATTATAGAAATGACCGATGATGGTATTATAACTGATGATGACAATATTTCTGATACCAGCGCACCAGCAAAGCCAGTCAAGACCCAAACTCAGCAGCGCAAACCGACAGCCGCCGAGCCCACTGCAGATACTAACAACTCAGTAGCTCAAGCAAACAATAGCCGTAGTAACGATAGCGTGCCGCAAAATCCTTTATCGGTCACGCCAGTTCAGCGTATGCCCCCGATGCCAGAGTGATCTACTGCTCGGTATTTGTCTAAATAAAAAGGCTTATTCAGTGATTACTGAACAAGCCTTTTTTATATCTCAGAGTTTTGGTTTACTTAGATTTCTAGAATTCAACCATTCCTGCACGTAATTGCTCAATCAACTCCAACAGCTGTTGGCGCCATTCTCTTATCGTCGCCTCATCAGGTAACCACTGATTAGACAAAGTGACTACGTTCACGATAAGGTCTGGTGCTGCTGAATCACTGCTCGGCATCTCATCTACGATTGTGTCTGGTGGGACAGCATAAAGACAACGCTCATAAGCGCGCTCTATATTGGCGACAAAACCTTGCTGCTGTAATTGCTGCAAGCGCTGAACTTCAGGAGATACCTGTGTGCGCTCGCCCAGTGCCTGCTCAATATCTAACAAGGTTGGCGAGGTTATGTTTAGACTATAAAAATGGCCCAACTCTTGAATAAATGCTAACAATGCCCCGTATAAGTGAAAAATAGCCGTTTCACAATGAGCCTGATATAGCTGCTTATCATTGGTGCTGCCTGCTGTTTGACAAGAGAGACGGCAGAAATAGAGTTTTTGATTGGTACGATCTGCTTGATATTTGGCAACGCGAGTTTTACCTGCCATGTGCGACTGATCCTTCTATAGATAGTGAATTGAGGCTTGTTTTCCAGTGTACTATTTTTTTAGATAATAGCACCATGCCTTTCTCAGTTTTTATAAGCACAAAAAAGCCAGCACTTAGGCTGGCTTTTTTTTGAATTGAAAATGAATCAAAATACTCAATACTATTAATTATTTTGATTTAGCTCTTGAGCGAAAGCTTCATCAAAGCTTGCAAAGTCTTTGCTGTCAGTGCTTGCAGTCATATCAAACGCTGCATTTAGATCACTGTCTTGTAGCTTCTGATCCGCTTTTTCTTTGCGGGCTTTATGATAAGCAAGACCCGTACCTGCAGGAATCAAGCGACCAACCACCACGTTTTCTTTCAGACCACGTAGCTCATCCACTTTACCAGTCACAGCCGCCGCCGTTAGTACACGGGTTGTTTCTTGGAAAGACGCCGCTGAGATAAAGCTTTCAGTTGCCAAACTTGCCTTAGTGATACCTAATAATTGACGCTCAAACTGTACTGGGAATTTGTCTTCCGCTTCTAGTTTCGCATTCAGTGCCTTGATATCTGCATACTCAACCTGATCACCTTTGAAGTGGCTTGAATCGCCGCCATCAGTGACTTCAACTTTACGCAGCATCTGACGAATGATAACTTCGATGTGCTTATCGTTTATTTTTACACCCTGCAGGCGATAGACGTCCTGTACTTCGTTGACGATATAATCAGCAAGTGCCGTCTGGCCTTTCAAGCGCAAGATATCATGCGGGTTTTGTGGACCATCTGCAATAATCTCACCACGTGCTACCGTCTCGTTTTCAAAGACGTTGATTTGACGCCATTTTGGAATCAGCTCTTCATGCACTTCGCCATCTTCATTGGTAATAATAAAGCGGTTCTTACCTTTGGTCTCTTTACCAAAGCTCACCACACCTGTCATTTCTGCCATGATGGCATGATCTTTTGGACGACGTGCTTCAAATAGATCAGCAACACGTGGTAGACCACCGGTAATATCTTTTGTACCAGAAGAAGCTTGTGGAACACGGCCTAGAATCGAACCTGCTGCTACTTTTTCACCATCGCTCACGCGAATAATCGTTTCAGCTGGTAAGAAGTAAACCACTTCTTTGCCTTCGTCAGTGTTCAAGATAATGGCAGGACGTAAGTCTTTTGCTGAACTTGAACGGTCACGAGTCGCTAGAATCTCAAACGAGCTCATACCAGTGGCATCATCAACCTTAACGGTCGCCGTTGAACCATCAACGATATCACTGAAACGTGCTGTACCAGCAAATTCTGTGATAATTGGATGGGTATGCGGATCCCATTTAGCGATGGTTTGACCGCCTTCAACCTGCTCTTCGTCTTTTACAAGAACGCTTGAACCGTACGGTACTTTATAGCGCTCACGCTCACGGCCAAGCTCATCAGTCAACGCGATTTCAGCTGAACGCGATACGATAACTAAGTGACCATCGGTATGCTCAACCGTTTTCATGTTCTCAAAGTGCGCTTGACCAGCATTACGTACAGAGATGCTGTTGTCTACAGAGGCTGAGCTCGCGGCTCCGCCCACGTGGAACGTACGCATGGTCAACTGAGTACCTGGCTCACCGATGGACTGAGCGGCCATAACACCAACTGATTCGCCGATATTCACTTTGTGACCACGTGCAAGGTCACGACCATAACACTGTGAACACACACCATGTTCGATATCACAAGTAATCACCGAACGTACCCAGATATCATCGATTGCGTTGTTATCAAGGACATTAACCCAATACTCATCAATCAAGGTACCAGCTGGAATCAATACTTTTTCACTGTCATCATTGTAAGTAACGTCACGGGCAGTCACACGACCAAGTACGAGCTCACCTAGCTTCTCAATGATTTCACCACCTTGGATATGTGGTTTCATGAGTAGGCCTTCTTCAGTACCACAATCATCACTAGTGATCACCAAATCTTGCGCCACATCAACCAGACGACGAGTTAGGTAACCCGAGTTAGCCGTTTTCAGTGCTGTATCCGCTAGACCTTTACGTGCACCATGCGTTGAGATGAAGTACTGTAATACGGTCAAACCTTCACGGAAGTTCGCTTTAATTGGTGTCTCAATGATTGAGCCATCTGGCTTAGCCATCAAACCACGCATACCGGCCAACTGACGAATCTGTGCGGCACTACCACGAGCACCAGAATCCGACATGATAAAGATCGAGTTGAATGATTTCTGCTCGTCTTCCTCACCTTGGGCGTTGATAACTTTATCGGTCGCCAGGTTGTCCATCATCGCCTTAGCGACTTTGTCATTGGTACGTGACCAGATATCAACCACTTTGTTATAACGCTCACCTGCGGTCACAAAACCTTGCTCGAACTGATCTTCGATTTCGCGAACTTCGCCTTCTGCCACTTCAATAATGTTCTTTTTCAGTGGTGGAATGACCATATCGTCAATACCGATAGACACACCAGATAGTGTTGCTTGAGCAAAACCAAGATACATTAATTGGTCAGCAAACATGACACTTTCTTTGACGCCCACTTTACGGTAGCAAGAGTTGATCAAACGAGAAATATTTTTCTTCGTCATCTCTTGGTTACACTCATCAAACGTCATACCTTTAGGCATGATGTTCCAAATAAGCAGACGACCAGCAACCGTTTCTTTTAGGTTAACTTCTTTGGTCTCGTTACCCTCTTCATCAATTTGCGTCTCAGTAACACGCACTTTGATCTTGGCGTTTACGTGCAAATCATTTGAACCAATCGCGCGCAATGCTTCATTGACGGTCGCAAAGATCATGCTCTCGCCTTTGGCATTGATAGACGAGCGGCTGATGTAATATAGACCTAGTACAACATCCTGCGATGGTACGATGATTGGATCGCCGTTCGCAGGTGACAAGATGTTGTTGGTAGACATCATCAAGGCACGTGATTCAAGCTGTGCTTCTAGGGTCAATGGCACGTGTACAGCCATTTGGTCACCATCGAAATCGGCGTTGAATGCGGTACAAACAAGCGGATGCAACTGGATGGCTTTACCTTCGATCAATACTGGCTCAAATGCTTGCAAGCCCAAACGGTGAAGGGTTGGTGCACGGTTCAGAAGCACTGGATGCTCACGGATAACCATGGCCAGCATATCCCATACTTGCGGTTCTTCACGCTCTACCATCTTTTTGGCAGCTTTAATTGTTGTCGCTAAGCCATGAGACAATAGTTTGTTATAAGTAAATGGCTTGAATAGTTCTAGTGCCATTTTCTTAGGTAGACCACACTGATGTAGACGTAGTGTTGGGCCTACAACGATAACCGAACGACCAGAGTAATCGACACGCTTACCAAGTAAGTTCTGACGGAAACGACCTTGCTTACCTTTGATCATATCTGCCAAAGATTTCAATGGACGCTTGTTACTGCCAGTGATGGCGCGACCACGGCGACCGTTATCAAGCAACGCATCCACTGACTCTTGCAACATACGCTTTTCGTTACGTACGATGATATCAGGCGCGCTCAGCTCAAGCAGACGCTTAAGACGGTTGTTACGGTTGATCACACGGCGATATAGATCGTTTAGATCTGATGTCGCAAAACGGCCACCTTCTAGCGGTACTAGCGGGCGCAAATCTGGTGGTAGTACTGGTAAGATGTTCATTACCATCCACTCAGGCTTATTATTAGAATCGCGGAATGCTTCTAATAATTTGAGACGCTTAGACATCTTCTTAAGCTTGGTCTCAGAGCCAGTTTGCGGAATTGCTTCACGCAGCTCATCAATCTCAAGATCCATATCGATATCTTTCAATAGGTCTTGGACAGCCTCAGCACCCATCTTAGCTGTGAATTCGTCACCAAACTCTTCAAGCGCTTTGTAATAATCTTCATCATCAAGCAACTGGTACTTTTCTAAGCTAGTTAGACCAGGCTCAGTGACGATATAGCTTTCAAAATATAGAACGCGCTCGATATCACGTAGCGTCATGTCTAACAATAGACCGATGCGGCTTGGTAATGATTTTAGAAACCAAATGTGCGCCACAGGACTGGCTAGGTCGATATGACCCATGCGGTCACGACGAACTTTAGCCGTGGTGACTTCAACACCACATTTTTCGCAGATGACGCCTTGGAACTTACGGCGCTTGTATTTACCACATAAACATTCGAAGTCTTTTACTGGGCCAAAGATTTTGGCACAAAAAAGACCATCACGCTCAGGCTTGAACGTGCGATAGTTGATGGTCTCAGGCTTTTTTACTTCGCCATGCGACCATGACTTAACAACGTCAGGTGAGGCTAGAGTAATTTGAATGCTATCAAACTCTGTATTACCGTTGCCGGTAGGGCTTTGCATGATATCGAGTAAATCTTTCAAGTTGCTTCTCCGTTATCTTTATAATCATCTGACAGCGTACTATAGACGCGGATAAGATGAATGAAGGCAATGAATAGGGTTGAGACAAATCACTAAAAGCAGCAGCCATAATGCATACTGCCTTTAGTGGACAACTAAGTTAAACAACGGGCTAGTTGCTTTGTTTTAACTCAATATTAATACCCAGTGATTTGATTTCTTTGGTCAGTACGTTGAACGACTCAGGCATGCCTGGATCCATATACTGCTCACCATCAACGATGTTTTTGTACATACGTGTACGGCCTTCAACGTCATCCGACTTCACCGTTAACATCTCTTGTAACGTGTAAGTCGCGCCGTATGCCTCTAGTGCCCATACTTCCATCTCACCAAAGCGCTGACCACCAAACTGAGCTTTACCACCAAGTGGTTGCTGAGTTACTAGAGAATAAGAACCTGTTGAACGCGCGTGCATTTTGTCATCAACCAAGTGGTTAAGCTTGAGCATATACATATAACCAACGGTTACTTTACGGTCAAACTTCTGACCTGTACGACCATCATATAACGTCTGCTGACCATCGCGATCCATACCAGCAAGCTCTAGCAAATCTTTAACTTGGCTTTCTCTTGCGCCGTCAAATACTGCTGTGCCCATCGGTACACCGCCACGTAAGTTGTCTGCTAGCGCCATGATGTCATCATCACTTAAGCTATCAAGATCAACTTGCTCACCACCAACTTGGTTATAGATTTTGTCCAAGAAGTCACGTAGCTCTTTGATTGCTGCTTGCGATTTGAGCATACCATCAATTTTCTCGCCCAAGCCTTTGGCTGCCATCCCCAAATGCGTCTCTAAAACCTGACCGATGTTCATACGAGATGGTACACCAAGTGGGTTCAATACGATGTCAACGGTATTACCATTTTCATCATAAGGCATGTCTTCAACTGGCATGATGCGTGATACCACACCTTTGTTACCATGACGACCCGCCATCTTATCACCAGGTTGAATACGACGCTTAACCGCTAGATATACTTTAACGATTTTTTGTACGCCATGTTGTAAGTCATCACCAGCGGTCAATTTGCGTTTTTTCTCGGCAAATTTCACATCGATGTCTTTTTGCTTATCAACCAAGTAATCAGAGATTTGCGTCAGACGCTCAGAGATTTCTTCTTCAACTGGCTGGATATCAAGCAAGGTCTCAAGACTCATGTCTTTCATATCGTCTAATGCCATAACCGTACCGGCTTTTAGACCAGCACCGCCACTGACTTTTTGGCCATCTAGTAGAGTACCAATACGACCGCGAGCCGCTTCTTCAAAGATACGTAGCTCTTCTTTCAAATCTTTACGATAGCTATCAAGCTGCGATTTTTCAATCGCTCTTGCACGTGCGTCTTTTTCAACGCCATCACGGGTGAAGACCTGCACATCAATAACGGTACCTTTGCTTGAAGTCGGTACGCGTAATGAAGTGTCTTTCACATCCGCCGCTTTTTCACCAAAGATAGCCCGTAGTAGTTTCTCTTCTGGCGTTAGTTGCGTTTCGCCTTTTGGCGTCACTTTACCAACGAGAATATCACCAGCGTCAACTTCAGCACCGATATAGACGATACCTGCTTCATCAAGACTTGATAGTGCGGCTTCACCAACGTTTGGAATATCAGCCGTGATCTCTTCTGTACCTAGCTTGGTATCACGAGCCACACAAGTCAATTCTTGGATATGAATGGTAGTGAAACGATCTTCTTTCACGACTTTTTCAGATAGCAAGATTGAATCTTCGAAGTTATAACCATTCCACGGCATAAATGCGATGCGGATGTTCTGACCCAGTGCTAGCTCACCAAGATCCGTTGATGGACCATCAGCCAAGATATCACCCAAAGCAATCTCGTCACCTTGGTTAACGATGATACGTTGGTTGATACAAGTGTTTTGGTTAGAACGCGTGTATTTGATCAAGTTATAGATATCGATACCCGCTTCACCAGCAGTCATCTCGTCTTCGTTGACACGAACCACGATACGTGATGCATCAACATCTTCAATCACACCGCCACGCTTAGCGATCACACAAACGCCAGAGTCACGAGCAACGTGACGCTCCATACCCGTACCTACGAGCGGCTTATCAGCACGTAGCGTAGGAACCGCCTGACGCTGCATGTTCGAGCCCATCAGGGCACGGTTAGCATCATCATGCTCTAGGAACGGAATCAAACCTGCTGCGACCGATACGACCTGACTTGGTGATACATCCATATGCGTGACTTTTTCTGGCGGCATACGAACAAATTCACCATAGTTACGTACACTGACCATCTCGTCAGATAACGCGCCGTCCTCAGTCATCGGAGAGTCAGCCTGTGCAATGACCGTACCGACTTCTTCGATTGCTGATAGATATTCAATATCATCAGTCACTTTACCATCAACCACACGGCGATAAGGCGTTTCTAAAAAACCAAAGCTGTTGGTTTTAGCAAAGGTTGCTAGCGAGTTGATTAGACCAATGTTTGGACCTTCAGGAGTCTCAATCGGGCAGACACGGCCATAATGGGTATCATGTACGTCACGTACTTCAAAGCCTGCACGTTCACGAGTTAGACCACCTGGTCCTAACGCTGATACACGGCGCTTATGGGTAACTTCAGACAACGGGTTGTTCTGATCCATAAACTGTGACAACTGGCTTGAACCAAAGAACTCTTTAACCGCCGCCGCTACTGGCTTAGAGTTAATCAAATCTTGTGGTGACAAGTTGTCTGATTCTGCTGAGCTTAAACGCTCTTTTACCGCACGCTCAACACGTACTAAACCAACACGGAATTGGTTTTCTGCCATCTCGCCTACTGAACGAATACGGCGGTTACCAAGATGATCAATATCATCGACATCGCCGCGACCGTTACGAATTTCGATAAGTTCTTTTAGAACATTAACGATGTCATCGTTGGTCAATACACTGCGTTCGCGCTGTACGTCTGGATCATCGGTGTTTTCAAATGGCAGACTAAGACGACGGTTGAACTTCATACGACCGACGTTAGATAGGTCATAACGATCGGCGTTGAAGAACATGCTTTCAAACAGTTTCTCAGCCGTTTCAACCGTTGGCGGCTCACCTGGACGCATAACTTTGTAGATTTCGATCAATGCTTCTTCGCGGGTTGACGTGCTATCAGCACGTAGCGTATCAGCAATATAGCTGCCTTGGTCGATATCGTTGGTGAACAGAATGCTGAATTCTTTGATGGCACCACTGGCTTCAAATGAGTTCAATTTTACCAATAACTCGTGGTCGATTGGCGTGTTTGCTTTAGCGATGATTTCATCGTTAACAACGATGTCTTCAGCTAAAATACGCTCATATAGATACTCATCAGGTACCGCAATTTTCGTCATGCCTGCTTCTTCAAGTTGACGGATACGGCGTGCGTTGATACGTTTACCCTGCTCTACAATAACGTCACCTGCAGGTGATACGATGTCAAACTGAGCCATCTCGCCACGTAGACGATCAGCAACTAAATCAATTTCAAACTGCTCTTCGCCTTTATAAACCGCAACTTTGTCAAAGAAAAGATCTAAGATTTCAGATGTAGTCAGGCCAAGTGCACGTAGAATGATAGAAGCCAATAGCTTACGGCGACGGTCAATACGAGCAAAGACTAAGTCCTTTGCATCAAATTCAAAGTCTAACCATGAACCACGGTAAGGGATGATACGCGCGTTATAAAGCACTTTACCACTTGAATGCGACTTACCTTTATCATGGTCAAAGAACACACCAGGTGAACGATGTAGCTGAGAGACGATAACACGCTCAGTACCATTAATAATAAAAGTACCGTTCGCCGTCATTAAAGGCATCTCGCCCATGTAAACGCTTTGCTCACGGATATCTTTGATAGCGGCTTTGCTATCTTTGTCTTTGCTATCTTTATCTTTGATGATCAAGCGAATTTTGACACGCATCGGCGCCGCAAACGTTGAACCACGTAAGATACACTCACGCTCATCAAATTCAGGCGTACCTAAATAGTACTCAACAAATTGCAACTCCGCGTTACCAGAGTGACTCTCAATTGGGAAAATAGAGGAATACGCAGCTTGCAAACCAGTATTCTCACGAGCTTTTGGCTTTTTATGCTCTTGCAAAAATTGCTCATAAGAATCTACTTGAATAGACAGTAAATAGGGAACGTCCATTACAGTGGGCAATTCAGCAAAACTTTTGCGAATACGCTTTTTTTCAGTATAAGAATATGCCATCGAGAGTCCTTACAGTAAACGTGGAAACAAATTAAAAGCGTGGCCAATATGCACAAATATGATGCACACTTAGCGACGTAAACGATAATATAAAACGGGTCTTCGTATTCAGTTCATATCTTTTCTGTCAATTACTACTTTACTTATCAGTGCTTACCCAGCACCCTTCACTTAATCTAGTCGTTGCTTTCAAAGTCATAACAAATGAATCAGTCTATATGACTGCTGCAACCAAAAAATTCAATATTACCTAATCTATAACACATGGCCCATCAGGTTTAAATTATAGATGCATGGTTGAGAAATAACACCTATTAGGATTGCATATAAGCCACTTGCCCTCTAAACTATCCCATAGCACACTGCAATCTTGCGATATACAAACCGTCTATGTGCTTAAGTATAGACAGTGATGCCATAATAAATAGGCAACTTGAGACCAACAACTTTTTCAGAATTAATAATAGGGGTAAGTATAACTTTTAGAATCAGTATAAACTATAGTGTTGATAGGAAAGCATGCAGACACAAAAAAATGCCAAACATCTCAAGACGTTTAGCTCGTATAACTGATTTCAAAAACTGGCATGTGTGCTTGCATGTATATCGTCTGTCCTTTTGATGGGTATCCACCGTGATGTTGCATACGTATGTTGGCAGACACAAAAGGTCAAGCTACGAATTATAGTAAAAAAAAGCTGGCAATGCAAGGCATTACCAGCTTTTTTTCGTGCAAAGTTAACCTTATTTTAGGTCAACAGAGGCACCAGCTTCTTCAAGCTTAGTCTTCAACTCTTCAGCTTCAGCTTTAGATGCGCCTTCTTTGATTGGTGCTGGAGCACTTTCAACCAAATCTTTCGCTTCTTTTAGGCCAAGACCAGTTGCTTCACGTACAGCTTTAATAACTGCAACTTTCTTCTCGCCGAAGCCAGAAAGAATTACGTCAAACTCGTCTTTTTCTTCAGCAGCAGCAGCGCCACCAGCGGCAGCAGCAGGTGCAGCAGCAGCAACAGCAGCAGTTACGCCGAATTTTTCTTCCATATCGCTGATTAGCTCAACGATGTCCATTACTGACATTTCAGCGATTGCGTTTAACACATCTTCTTTAGATAGTGCCATGAGAACTCTCCGTTATCTGATAAAAATTAATTGATTCTAATATCGCTTTGATTGTTTACCACCATTTCAAATAGGTGTGGCAATAAAGTACAACCAATATTAGCGATGTTAAAGTTACGTTAAAACAAGCAATTAAGCAGCTTCTTTTGCGTCTTTGATTGCCGCTACAGTGCGAACGAACTTGCCAGGAACAGCGTTCATAGTCTGGACAAGCTTGGTCACTGGTGCATTCATAGTAGCCATCAAGATAGAGATTGCTTCGTCGCGAGTTGGTAGCTTCGATACGCGCTCTAGCTCTTCTGGACCATAAACTTCACCACCGACTGATACTAATTTGGTCTCTAAAGCTTTGTTATCTTTACTGAAGTCGAAAACGACTCGAGCGGCAGATCCCAAATCTTCCATAGAGAAAGCCAAAAGTAGTGGACCAGTCATACGGTCTGACATGCTCTCAAACTTAGTGCCTTCAAAAGCGCGTTTTGCTAGTGTATTTTTTACCACTTTCAAAACAACACCTTTATCACGAGCTTGTTCGCGTAGCTTAGTAAGCTGTGCAACACCAATTCCGTGATACTCGGCAGCTACTGCTGAGTAAGCATTAGCAGCAACTTCAGACACTTCAGCCACAACTTGTTGTTTTTGTTCTAGCGTTAATGCCATAAGTTGACTCCTTTAATCTTATCAATCCACTTATAATAAAAGTGCCAAAAACAAGGTTTTATGCGCTCAAACTATAAGCTAGGACTGACTTGATACGACACATTACCAGCGGATTCAATCAATAAAAAAATCATCTACTGGTAACGACTGATTACGGCACCGTTATCAGAATGACGTTGAGTAATAGTTTGAAGATTATAAATAATCCTATCGCCCTATTCGCTCGTGTCTTAAACTGTATGGGCCACCGTCTGCGTAGGACAACTAAGATTTTCATCTGTCGCCGATTAACAAAAGTGACTCAGTATCATATTTAACCATTCGAAATTGCTATTTATGACGCTAAACCACTCTCTACCTACGGTCTTAGACAGCGTAGTAAATACTACGCTGACCTAATTTTTGAATATAGTATGTGCTCATCATTCAAAATACTTGAAGTTCAAGTACTCAAAAATAGAGACTTTAATTATTTAGCAGTACGATAAGGGACAGCGTCGATCGTTAGACCAGGGCCCATCGTGCTAGACAAAGTGATTTTCTTGATGAAAGTACCTTTAGAAGTAGCAGGCTTAGCACGCTTTAAATCAGAAAGAATCGCTTGCGCGTTTTGCTCGATTTGCTCAGCAGTGAAACCAACTTGGCCGATAGTTGCATGGATAATACCAGCTTTATCAACACGGTACTGAGCCTGACCAGCTTTCGCATTAGTCACAGCTTCAGCAACGTTTGGTGTTACTGTACCAACCTTTGGGTTAGGCATTAGGCCACGTGGACCTAGGATTGTACCCAATTGACCAACAACACGCATAGCATCAGGAGCTGCGATCACAATATCAAAGTCCATGTTACCGGCTTTAATTTCTTCTGCTAGGTCTTCAAAACCAACGATGTCTGCACCAGCTTCTTTAGCGGCTTCAGCAGCAGCGCCTTGAGCAAATACAGCAACGCGTTTGGTTTTACCAGTACCAGCAGGTAGATTGGTTGCACCGCGAACGACTTGGTCAGATTTACGTGGGTCAACGCCCAAGTTTACTGCAATGTCGATAGACTCTTTAAATTTGAGTGCTGGCAAATCGTTTAGGATTTGAACGGCTTCTTCTAGCGTGTATTGTTTTTCGTTATCAATACGGCTTTGAATTTCTTTTTGACGTTTGGTTAGCTTAGACATTATACACCCTCCACGGTAATACCCATTGAACGTGCAGTACCAGCGATGGTACGGACAGCAGCGTCAAGATCAGCAGCCGTTAAGTCTGCATTCTTAGTCTTAACGATTTCTTCTAGTTGTGCACGGTCCACTTTACCGACTTTAGCAGTGTTCGGTGTACCTGAACCTTTAGCGATGCCAGCAGCTTTACGTAGTAAGTACGCAGCTGGTGGTGACTTCATGATGAAGGTAAAAGATTTATCGTTATATACTGTGATCTCAGTTGGGATCGGTAGACCTGGCTCTTGGCCTGAGGTCGCAGCGTTAAATTCTTTACAGAACGCCATGATGTTCACGCCTTTTTGACCCAAAGCTGGACCAATAGGTGGTGAAGGATTTGCTTTGCCTGCAGGCACTTGCAGTTTGATGTAACCATCAATCTTCTTAGCCATGATACTCTCCTAAATGGGTAATAGCGCCAAATCAACATGGTATATACCTAATTGACTAACAGCTCCCCGGTTGATGAACTTTTTGCTGATTTAGTCTAGCTTTTCAACTTTACTAAACTCAAGCTCAACCTGCGTAGGTCGATTAAATACGTTTACCGTTAGATGTAGTTTAGACTTCTCATAATCCACTTTTTCTACCAACCCTTTAAAGTCAGTGAATGGACCATCAATAACCAATAACTCTTCGCCTGGCTCAAATAGCGTCTTAGGACGAGGATCAGTCTCAGTTTGATTCAAACGGTTCAAAATACGGTCTGCTTCTACTTGCGTAATTGGTGCAGGCATCTCAGGCGTGCCACCGACGAAGCCCATAATACGAGGGCAATCTTTTACGATGTGCCAAGTATTGTCGTTCATTTCCATTTGAATCAATACATAACCTGGAAAGAATTTACGCTCACTCTTACGCTTTTTGCCGTCTTTCATTTCGACGACTTCTTCAGTAGGAACCAGTACATCACCGAATGACTCAGTAAAGTCACTACGGTTAATACGATCAGTTAACGAACGTTGTACTTGTTTTTCATATCCTGAAAACGCTTGGACAATATACCAACGCATATCACGCTCCTGATCATTATGAATAAGTCGTTATAAGTAAATCTCTCGCTAATAGTCACTAATACGCGCTATTAACCGATAAAGATACCAACGAACCAATTAAAGAAATTATCTAATAACCAAATAAAAAACCCAACAATGGCAATCATGACAATAACTTGCCATGTATATTGAAAGGTTTCATCTTTACTTGGCCATGTCACTCGGCGAAGTTCAACAGCTGCATCTTTTAATAAAATTTTAAAAGCACGACCTTGATGCGTCAGCGCCAAGCAAATCAATGCAAATACAACAAGTGCAACAATAATACCAATACGTACCCAGACATCGTTGGCTGGTTGCCAATAGCCTGGTAGATATTGATTAACGAGAGTCGCACCGATCAAAACTGCTGCGGCAAGTAGCCACAAAATCAAATCTTTGATTGAGCCTGTCTTAGCAACTTCAACAGCAGAAGTACCGCTCGCTGAGACGTGCTTATCTTTAGACAGCATTCCACCAGCAACCGCCTTGGCATCAGATAACTTAGTCTCGAGGTTATCTTGATTATTGCTCATAAAGAACTCGCTTCGGAGATGGTGAGGTACAACAAAGATGAGATAAGAAGATGGCAGGCGATGTAGGACTCGAACCTACAACCCTCGGTTTTGGAGACCGATGCTCTACCAATTGAGCCAATCGCCTATGGGTGTAAAGGACAGCATTATACAATATCCAGCATAGAATGCAACCCTTTAGCGGTAAAATTATTACCTTTTACCTGATATTCACTTAGTAGGTATATGATCAACCTCTACCCTATTTTCACGTCTATGCGCTACTCGTTTTAAGTGAAGCGCTAATATAACAATCTATGAGATAGATTACAATACAGGATATGACAAATAAATGACTAATATTGCCAGATAAAGCTAAGTAAATACTCGTTTAAGCACGTTATCCTATAACCGAGTAATAAGCTCATAAAAAAAGCCACCCAATATAGGGTGGCTCTTTATCAACTGATAGTTATCAGA
>NZ_JAKDJE010000029.1 GCF_030454045.1 Psychrobacter sp.
GTAAGGTGTTGCTTATTTTTTTCAATGTTTTCTCAATTCTATACAGCCCCTACTAATATGGTTTTTCTAATTGCTGTGTGATAATAACATAAGGGCAGATAGCAAAAAGTGCAAGTTTGCTAAAACAAACACAGGTATCATTAGAATCAAAGCATACAGGCCTTGAAATACTGGTGTTAAGCGACGCTGGTATTTTATAGCGTTTGTGCCACAGTATTGGCAGTATTCTGTTAGTAACTTTTTGCTTATTCGCAACTTTTTTGTGCAAATCGTACGTGGAATTGGTTTCTTGCACGCTTTCTTTATAAGAGTGTCGCCACTGTGACTATGTATTTGTTATTATAAGAAGTTATGCCAAGTGTCACCGTGTTTAATGGCTAGGTTTAGAAGAGACTTTGGCCAGACACTTTGCTCGGTATATTTATGTCAGCACTTTATGTCAGCACTTTATGTCAGCATGATTAGACTTAGTCATGTATTGGCGACCATTTAGTATTAACAACAAGGCAGATTTTACGTGATATCAGCACCGCTTATTGAGTATTTAAAAAAGGGAATATTTACCCTCCTTGGGTTAATACTGGCTGTTTATTTGTTTGTTATTTTGATGACTTATACAGGCAATGATCCTAGTTGGTCGCACATCAGTAGTGATATGACGACCATTAACAATATGGGAGGGCAGACAGGCGCTTGGTTGTCCGACTTGCTCTATAGCTTTTTTGGGTTTGGTGCATGGTGGTTTTTGGCCTTTGTGGTTTATGAGTCTATCCTTATTTGGTGGGACAATAAGCCAACGTTTTGGCTGATGCGATTGGTTGCCTATGTATTTTTGCTGTTGAGTGCCAGTGCGCTCTTTGCACAGCTGATAGCGTTAGTCCAGCATGTGAGTAATCCCGCCTCTATGGGCCTTGAAGGCGTGGCTGGCGGTATTATCGGTCTGGAGCTACAAGAGCGTTTGGCACAGCTTTTATCTCAGTGGGGCAGTGTGGTCTTTTTGACTGTATTTGTTGTGATTACGGCTACATTTGCTTTCAATATCCATTGGCTTGCTATATATCATAAAGTAACGACATTATCTTGGCTTGGCTCTGGGTTAAAAAATAAAGAAGATGCTGCCGAGTTGGATGAGCAAAGTGAGGTGTCGCAAGACCGTGACAGTATCAAAGAGGGAAATCCCCAGCAAAAGGCAGAATATGAGCAATTGCCGCTTGAGCTGCAAGCAGCCGATCACTCGCAGAGCACTCATGATAAAGATAGCAGTGGCAGATTTAGCAATGTACTGTCGGACTTTTTATTGACCTCAGGATTGGCGGATAGTGTCAAAGCCTCTATGGTAACCGCAAACGCGGCAATGACCTATAACGATGAAAATAGCGAAACGGCTGAGAAAACGAGCGCAACGACCAGTAATATCGCCGGTAGCACGATCAGTGGTACAAGAATATCAGCGGCAATAACACCTGCGGCGACGCCCGTACGTAAAGTGGAGCCAAGCTTTGCTTGGAATGACGCAACTACGGTTGATGATCTGCTTGCCAGTGAGCAAATGGCTCATCACACCCATACGATAGAGAGTGCTACGGCACCTGTGCCGCACTATGCTCAGAGTGAAGCTGGTAATAAGATGCCACTAGATGAGATGGCACAAACCTCGGCGACGGCCTCAACGGTAGAGATATCCGCTCAATCAGATATAGCACCTCAAGAGTCAGTGACGCAGCCAACCATGGATGGATCCATTAATGCTCAAGCCGTTGAGCAAGCGACTGTCGAGCCTGAAGACGTGCATGTGGATAATACAACCACCAGCGTCGATCAGTTAGCAGAAGCATGGTTGGCGGAGCATGGCGACCTATCAAACCCAGTCACAGAAAACCTCGTGCAAAGATCTGAGAGTGTCCAAGAGGCGACGGTGATTGAGCAGGCCGCAATTGAACAAACTGCAATTGAACAAGCTGCAATTGAGAAAGTAGTGCCTGAGCAGCGGGGACAAGAGCCGACAGCCGAATCGCTATCAGCACAGCCCGCTGCAACTGAGTCTTCTTATCAGTCGTCTGTCTCACAGACAGAGCCGTCCGATCATGATGAGCCAATCGCTGTACCTGAAGAGCAGAATATTCCAGCAGCTAGCGAGATTGCGCCAACGGTGTCAGATAGTGCAGATATGACACCGACCAATACGCCGCCTGCCAATCCCAAAGCTGCGCCAACTGTTGAAGCGGACAATACAGTCTCAAGCGCACAATCTATAATGCCTAACAAGCCATCTGTCAGCTTTGCGGTGCCAGAAGGCGATAGTAGCAACCATATCACGGATATGATGCCAGAAGATGACGGTGAAGACACGGCTTCACCCGTTATGCCGCATATCAGCGATGACGAAGCATTCAGCAAAAAATCACGCTCAATGCAAACAGCGGCCTATCGTAACAGCCTAACACCTATTCCAGAAGTGTCTATATTGGACAAGCCAGATCCTGATCGTAAGCCTAGCTATACCGTCGCTGAGCTTGAACAATTATCTGAGCTGCTTGAGATCAAACTACAAGAGTTCAATGTAAAAGCCTCTGTAGTTAATGCCATACCAGGGCCTGTGGTGACTCGTTTTGAAGTCGAGCTGGCGGCTGGTGTCAAAGCCAGCAAAGTCACTGGTATCTCACGTGACTTGGCGCGTTCACTATCGATGGCCTCTTTGCGTGTGGTCGAAGTCATACCAGGCAAACCGTACATCGGTATTGAAGTGCCCAATAAAAAGCGAGAAATGGTACGCTTAATCGAGCTACTTAGTACCGAGATGTTCAAAGACCCTAAAGCACAAATCAGCATGGCGATGGGTAAAGACATTGGCGGTAACCCCATTATTACTGATCTGGCGCGTGCCCCGCATATGCTGGTTGCTGGTACCACAGGCTCTGGTAAATCGGTATTGGTCAACTCAATGCTATTATCGATGTTACTCAAGTACACGCCCAATCAATTGCGACTCATCTTGATTGATCCAAAGCAGCTGGAGCTTGCCAACTACAATGACATTCCGCATCTGCTTACCCCAGTTGTTACTGACATGACTGAGGCGGCCAGTAGTTTGTCATGGTGTGTGGCCGAGATGGAGCGCCGCTATCAGTTGATGAGCTTGCTCAAGGTTCGTAAGCTCAACGAGTTTAATAAAAAGGTCATCGCGGCCGAAAAAGCGGGCAAGCCAATGCTCGATCCGTTATGGCGACCAAACGACAGCGTAAGTATCAGCCAAGCACCAAAGCTCAAAACGCTGCCCATGATTGTCATCGTCGCAGATGAGTTTGCCGATATGATTATGCAGGTGGGCAAGCAAGCTGAAGAGCTCATCACGCGCTTGGCCCAAAAATCACGGGCGGCCGGTATTCACTTGATGCTAGCCACTCAGCGTCCATCAGTCGATGTCATCACGGGTTTGATTAAAGCCAACATTCCTGTGCGTGCAGCATTACGAGTCAACTCAAAAGTCGACTCACGGACGATTTTGGACAGTGGCGGTGCTGAGGACATGCTCGGTAACGGTGATATGCTTTTCTTAGGTCCAGGACAGATTGAGCCAGATCGTGTGCATGGTGCTTATGTCAGTGATGAAGAGGTCAACCGTGTCTGTGATGCATGGCGTGAGCGCGGTGCCCCTGACTATATTGATAACATGGCTGGAAATTTTGAGCTATCTAGTCCGGGCGGTGGTAGCACAGCTAATGCCTCTGGTGAAGATGATGACCTATATAATGATGCCGTCGCCTTTATTATGGAAACGCGTAAGGTCTCAGCTTCTAGTATCCAGCGTAAATTTAGTATCGGTTACAACCGTGCCGCCCGTATTGTTGACTCGATGGAAGAGGCGGGACTGGTCAGCTCGATGGGCAAAAGCGGTAAGCGTGAGCTGCTGATGTAGTATTTATGATTGAGCATTTAGTGCATAAGGAAGAAGCGAGTCATGAGAATGGCTCGCTTTTTTATTGGGGTGATATCCATGTATAAGAGAAGCACTATACAGCCCGTCAAATGACCAGTGAGTTTGTTTATCAACCATAAGTCGTGGTTTTTTATAATAAACTGACAGTTACTGATGAAATAGATATTTAAAAAATCTTACTACAATTACTCTCCAAGGAAGGTTGGTTATGTTTAAAGAATATACCCAGTACGATGCACTCGCCTTAGCGGCACTGGTCAATTCAGGTGAGGTCAGTGCAAAGGAGCTATTAGACGCCGCCGTTTATCAGGCCAATAAACTCAATCCCAAGCTAAATGCCATTATTCACCGTTTCGATGAGCGCGCTTACAACGCGGCGCAGGCAGGACTGCCTTCTGGCGTATTTACTGGCGTGCCGTATTTGCTAAAAGATTTATCATTTAGCTTCGCAGATGAACCCATTACAATGGGCAGCCGCAGCGTCAATATCCTCTCAGAAAAAGACAGCGAAATCGTCAAACGCATGAAAGCGACAGGCGTCAATACCTTTGGCAAAACCAATACGCCAGAGTTTGGCTTGATTATCACCACTGAGCCAAAAGCCCATGGCGCCACTCACAACCCGTTTAAAAAAGGCTATAGCTCTGGTGGCTCGTCGGGTGGTAGTGCCGCGGCAGTGGCGAGCGGTATCGTACCGATGGCAGGCGGCGGTGATGGTGGCGGTTCGATACGTTTTCCATCTGCCTGGTGCGGTGCGTTTGGCTTAAAACCAAGCCGTGGCCGCAATCCGCTTGGCCCTAATCTTGGTGAAGGCTGGGATGGGGCAGTGGCCGACCATGTGATTACGCGTTCGGTACGTGACAGTGCCGCGATGCTCGATGCCACCAGTGGCGTGGAGATTGGTGCGCCTTATGTCATTGCGCCGCCAGACGGCACGTTTTTGCAAGCGGCGATGCGCGCGCCAAGGCCATTGAAAATCGCTTTGCAGCAGCAGCCATTGATTGCCAATACCGTAGTGGACAAAGAAGTATTTGCTGTACTGAAGCAAACCGCTAAGCAGCTAGAATCGATGGGGCATCAAGTGATATCTGCTGAGCCAAATATCAATATCGAGCAGTTTTGGCATGACTTTATCGTCGTGGTCTGCGCGCATACCGCTTTTACGATTGATAATATCGAGCGCGAGTTTGGGCCCGCCCATATCAAAAACCTAGAGCCGCAAACCTATAATATGGCGCTACTCGGACGTTCGCTATCAGCAGTGGATTTGGTTCATGCCAAGCATGGCTGGCATCACAGTCAATATCAGACGGGTCTATTGCTCAATAATTACGATATGATTTTGTCGCCGACTGTACCGACACCTGCGGTCAAACACGGTGTGCTACCGCCCAGTCGTATGGATGAGATGATGATGCGTAGCGCTGGGGTGCTCAATAAAGGGTTTGACATGGGTAGATATGCCTTTAAGTCAGGCATGATCGAAAAGCTAAGCGCCCCTGTGCTAGGAAAAATGGGCTTTACGTTATTGGGCAATGTCACAGGATTGCCAGCAATGTCAGTGCCAGTCGGCATGAGTAAAAAAGGCTTACCAATTGGCATGCAACTCATCGGGCGTATGAATGACGAGGCGACGCTGCTAAGTCTGGCAGGTGAGATGGAGCGTGCGGGTTTATTTACCAAACCTGCTTTTGAGAAGTAGGTTTGGTTTGTGTGCTTTAATTAGATAAGTAGGAAATAGTAAATAGAAGCTAATCAAAGCGGTAAATATCCATGCCTAGGCTGTGATGCGCCATGCTTTGATGAACAACCGAGACGCGTTGACCAGCCCCTAGTGCAAAAAACAGCGGCAACAAATGCTCATCACTAGGGTGAATGTCTTTGTACTCTGGGTATTGCTGCCAATCGAGCGCAGTAGGGATATCTGTCTTGAGCTGCTGGAGCAACCACTGCTTAAAGGATTTGGCGGCTTGGTCAATGCTATCGGCATCCCAGCGCAGTGCTTGTAAGTTGTGGGTGATATTGCCTGAGCCAATCACCAAGATCTGCTCATCACGCAGCCGCGCAAGCTGCGCGCCTAACTGGTAGCAGGACACACTATCGTAATGCTGCGGTAGTGACACTTGGACGATAGGCACATCCGCCTCTGGGTACAGGTGTTTGAGCGGTGCCCAAACGCCATGATCGCAGGCGCGTACAGGGTTGACGCTACACGTAATACCACGCGCGCTGAGCTGCTGAGCGAGTGTCTCAGCCAGTGCTGGCTGACCTGAGACAGGATACTGAAGCTCATAAAGCTCAGGCACAAAACCTGAAAAATCATGCCATGTCTTTGGTCGCGGGTTACTACTGATCTCAAGCTTTGCTGATTGCCAGTGGGCGGACATAATGACGATAGCGCGTGGCTTAGGTAAGTTTTGCCCCATACGTGCGAGTGCGCTGGTCGTCGCAGACTGCTCAACTGCAAGCGTGGGGGCGCCGTGCGAGATGAACAGCGCTGGGAGCGTCGAGGTGGTGGATGGTACAGCAGACGCACTTTCCCATGCCGCAGCAGAAGTAATAGGCATCTGTATCTGCTCGCGATGAGTGTCACGCTGCTGCGTAGTATAAGAGGCGTTAGGTGTCGCGCTTTTTGGATATGTCATGTGCCATTTATTAGGGCGTACGCTGGTTTTTCAATCTATTTTGGGATTGACGTTTTAAATCAAAAAAAAGCTTGGGGTTTGGTTAATTACCGCGATGATACGGGTGGTTGTTATTGATACTCATCGCGCGATAGAGCTGCTCCATCAGTACCACGCGTACCAGTGGATGCGGTAGGGTCAACGCTGATAGTGACCACTTTACATCCGCCTTTGCTAATACCTCTGGCGATACGCCATCTGCACCGCCGATGACCAACGCAATATCATCACCTTGCTGCATGCCATCAGCGAGTTTATCAGCCAATCCTTCCGTTGAAATCATCTTACCTTTGACGTCTAGTACCCATAATTGCTCACGGCTCGCGGCATTATGAGCGGTCAATATCGCTTGACCTTCTTGCTCACGGTACTGTGCTAGATTGGCATCTGATGGGTTTTTTGCCCGTTTTGCAGCGGCAATCTCTATAATCTCTGTGCTCAGCATGGGCTGAATACGCTTAAAATACTCATCAAAACCTGTTTGCACCCAGCTAGGCATCTTATTGCCAACGGTCAAAATTCTTACCTTCATAGTACGTACCATTTTTTAAATTGAAAAATTTTTACATTCGAGCACTGAATCTGAGTATTGATAGCCCTCAGTGCTCAATTATCTAATCACTACATCAAAGGGGTAATGGTCTCTGACACGCTATGATCTACATCCTGCTCATCATCACTCGTATCGGCTTGGCGTTGTTTTGGAATCACGCTGAGTTTGGCATCAGACTCGAAGACAATGGCTTCGATATCATCAAAATTATTGATACCTTCAGCGCGCATCGCACATTCGATCTCTTGACGAGTCAGGCGCTCGGCCCGCATTGCTTCTGGCAAAAACTGCCCTTGATAAAAGACAATACGTGGATCAGATAGAATAACACTGCTAAATTGCGGTGAGATAGAGGCGTATTTGGTTATCAAAAACTGTAAGAGATAGAGTACCAATATCGACGAAGCCCCTTCAATAAAAGGGATGTTTTTGAGCAAAATGGTACTGGCACCCAATGAGCCAATCATGACGGTCACGATCCAGTCAAAGTTATTGAGCTGTGACGTCGATCGTTTACCAGAGGCTTTGGTCACCAACACAATCAACACGTAGACCATAAAGGTCGTTAAAACAATGCGACCGAGCTTATCTATGTTGTCAAAAAAAACCGTTTCCATGATGTTTGCTCCTATTATAAAGTAAAACAAATAACCGCTAAAATTTGACTGCTCAAAGTTAGCCTAACGGATTTTACGTATGAGTAGGAGAAAACTTTGTAGTGCCTTGTATAGAGTCGGCAACCCTCAGGCTGTTTTGGAAGTAGGGTTCAAAAAATGATTGATGGCCCATAGGCTGATACGTGCGCCAACCAAGGTCAATACCAGCATCATGACGAGAGAAGAGAGCAGCGGTAGAGGCCGCGCCGCTGCCATCTCGAGTAGTACCTCACGGCTGACCGCATCAAACAACCAAAACCATATTGCCAAAAAATAAATAATCGTCAGCAGCCAAACTGCCCCAACGCTGCCAAACATGAGCCGGTTGATTTCATGTTTAGCCAAGGCACGCTGCTGATGTTTGATGAATTTGCTGACCGCAATATAAGCACCAACAACGATAGAGACCATCATGACCAGCTGAGCGTTAAGCGCAATTTTGGTTTGTATTATCATAAAAAGAGCACTGGCAAGAATGTAGCCAATCACAAAAAAGCCAACATATTGCATAAGCTTGGGCCGATTTGGTGCAAACGTTTGTGACTGATGAGAATGGTTTGGCTGGCGTGACATAGACGACCCTTTATAACAATAAGTTTTTTAGATTATAACAATGATGGTTGCCATCGCGCTCATCACAATACTTGAGTCAAGCGATCAATGATGACTTTGCGGCCATGCTCTACAAGTGTCATGAGCGATATCATCAGCGCTGCGCGACCCAATCAAGCATGGCATCGAGTACAGGCCGAGCAGTGTACGGATTTAGCGCTTGCTCGGTATTGATGAGTCCGACAACAACATAGTCTTGACCTGACAATCCTTTGACATAACCTGCCATCGACGTGACATTATTTAGTGTGCCTGTCTTGATCCATGCTCGGCCAATCGCTGCTGAGTCAGGCAGGCGTTCACTATGAGCGGCAATAGTGCCACTGACTCCAGCGATACCTAACGAGTCTACATACGCATCAAAGCTTGGGTGATGATAAGCGTAAGTCAACAGCTCGCTCAGATTGGCAGCGGTGATGGTACAGTCGCGGCAGAGTCCCGAGCCGTTGGTCAGGTGCGGCGGCGGTGTGCTTAGGTTGGTTTGCCACCATTGGCTGATGTGTGTTAGCGCTGCAGGATAGTCAGTATGCATCGGCTGATACTGGTACAAGCTGGCGGCCTTTTGCGTGCTGTTTTTAGCAGGCATATTGGCGCGCTCAGTTGTGTCATAAGCGCTGATGGATAAGGTAACTTGCTCTGTCATGACATTGTTTGAAAAATGGTTGATATCATAAATTTGCTGCGTTAAGTCCAATGAAGGATAGCTGACCAAGGGCAGAGGTGACACGGTGATCGCACTGAGGCCTTGTAATGATTTTGCGCTATTTGTGCCAGCGTAAGGGGTTTCTTGTGAGACGACTTGTCCGCTCAGTGTATTGCCAAGCGCTTGCCATTTAGCAGCAATGACGTGTGCGGCAAACGTTTTGGCATCAGGATACGCCACATAAAACACATGCTCACCGCAGCTTTTTGGCAGGCTGCTATTAAATGCTAACTGTTCTGATTGCCATTGCGGCGCTAAGCTATAGCGCGCCTGTCCGCAAGCCGCGTCGCGAGTACGGATCTTATTAGGGAGTTGATAGTTAGCCAGTCGCGGCTTATAAGTTAAGCTTGCGTGGTCGTTGTCCAAAGGGTGAGTCTTGATACCGACGGTGCTAAAGTTCACCAAAAACCCATCTGGACTGGCGTTGTAAGGACGTAATGGCGCATTGTCAAAGGCGGCAGGATCTTTGCTCACCGACTCAAAAATGCTGCTATCAACGATGATATCGCCATTGATATGGCGAATACCTGCCGCTTGCACTTGATAAAGGAGCTGCTTTAATCGCTCATGAGTCATCTTAGGGTCGCCGCTGCCTTGAATGATCAAGTCGCCCACCAAGGTATCACCGACTTGTATACCCGTATGATAAACCCGCGTGTGCCACACAAAACCTGCCCCCAATGTGTCAAGCGCGATAAAAGTGGGTACCAACTTCATGGTACTGGCAGGCGTGCGCGGTACATCAGGCTGATGTTTCAATAGTGGTGAAAAGGAGATTTTTACCGAGGCATTATCCGTGCTCACCGCGCTATTGTCATCATTAGCAAGGGAGGGGTTCTCATCAGGTACAACCGTCGGTATGCTCTCTACACTCTGATACGTATAAGGATCATCAGTATACGTATGTATTTTTCGCTCATGCTGTTCAATCGTACGCTGTTCAATGGTGATTAGCGCACTTTGTGAGTCAGTATGAGTGGTGATGTTGGTCGCTAGGTTATCTGTCTTTGTCACGTTTTGGCTGCTATTGTTTTCATTAGCAGTCACAGCGTTATAGTCAGAGGGTCGCGCCGATTGGCGATCCGTATCACGGCTATCAATCACTTGCACAGACTCGGTCAGTCGACTGGCATTTTTGTCACCCACAGGCGTTACGATAAGACTGATATCAGACGCTGTCAGATTGGCACGTGACAATGCTGCTTCAATGGGGGCTGGTAGAGCCGCCTGTGCATAAGCAGGCGCTATGATCATCGCGGCGAATAGCGTGAGGGTAGGCAGACGTTTATTAGATAAGTGAAAAAGTAATAAACGGCTACAGATTGCGGCAGTTTTGGCAGTAATGGGCGACTGATGGTCGCGCTTTGAACGGTATCGCATGGGCATCTTTCATCAAGTGGCAAAAGTCGCTTATGGTAACATGACTTGCTGCTCTCGACACGCGGACACAAGCGCAATTTGTGGTCAACACACCATGCTATCGCATATGCAAAAACGCCATCGCAGTCATAATCGCATCGTTATAAGCGTCATGCGCGCCAAGCTCAGGGATGTCGTAATGCGCTAATATATGGTTCAGTTGCTGCGACTGGCTGAGTACGCCTTCGGTACGGTTGCCCGTGCGCCGATTGTATAGTGCGCGAATATCTATCACTGAGTTGGGTAGGTGCGTGCCCATGTAGCGCTTGGCCAGAGGATTCAAAAACGCCATGTCTAGCTGCGGGCAGAACCCGACGATGGGTCGGTTATCAATAAAAGGTAACAAGAGAGCCAGCATCTCGTCATAACTCATGCCATGCTCGACATCAGCAGTACGTAGACCATGAATGACAATTGTATCCCGATCTGGCATCACAGGCGGTTTACATACCACGTGCATACCATGGCCCGTCTCAATGAGATTGGCATTGATATGGATGGCAGCCACGGATAATAAATGGTGCTTTTTGGGATTTAGCCCCGTCATCTCGCAGTCAATCGCCACCCACTGCTCAGCCATAGGTTTGCTGAACATTGACGCCAGCTCCGGACGCTGTAGCTGCGTCTTTTGCCAAGCGCAAGTTAACGGCTGTAACCAGCTCATATTGATCATCCATTTATTTATTCTATTGCTATATTTATGCTATTTCTAACTGATAGTGTTGACGCAGCTGATTTTTAAAACTTTTTACCACGGCCAGACATTCTTTGAGCAGGTCGCGTTCTAGTGCGGTTAGTGTCGTTGGATCGACTTGCCTTGCCTGCTTGTCCTCAGTTGAGAGTGCTACGGATAGCCGCTGCGCCATAAAAAACTCAAGCGCTTCTAATAATGTATCGGCGCGCTCTTGGTTCAGGCCATGCGCCTTTACCAAGGCTTTTAGACGCTCTTTGGTACTTGGTACATCGAGTATGTTATTTTCTAATGCCAAGGTACGAATACCATGAACCAATGGGAAGATGCCTGCTTTTTTTAGATCGATATCTGATGATGCCGACTTGCTACCTAGCAGCGGCACAAACTTTTGCCACCACTGATTGACATCGCCAAACTGCAATGCTGCACGGGCAAACTGACGTACAAACATTGGATCGGCTTGTCTGTGAGCCATTCTTAAATGCTGACGTACCTGTGTAAGTAGGGTTTCATCACCGCAGACGTATTCGCCATCCATTATGGCAGACAAGTAGATGCCATGCATGGGGTCAGTGTTCCTAAACCATGAGCCGATCTGCGCGGTAAACTGCCTGAGCGGTTGTCGCCACATGGGGTTGGTCATCATGATATTGCCATCGCACAGTGGATAGCCAAGCGTTGCCAAGTGATTATTAAAGGTATCGGCAAACTGTGCCAAATCCGGATGCGTATAGCCATCACGAATGATCAGGGCGTTATCTTGATCGGTACGCATGATTTGCTCGCCGCGACCTTCTGAACCCATGACGATGAGACAAGTATTGCTTATCACTTCATCAGGTACGATCAGTTGCCAGAGCTTGGTAAATACTTGCGCATTCAACGTCTGTACCATGCGGCTGATATTACCGATTTTGACACCGTTTTGATGCTGCGCACGAATATAGCGACCGATGAGTTCGACTGCGGTATCTAGGCTTAATAGGTCAGTTGCTTGCTCGATCTGCACACTAATGAGCTGTGAGTGATGACCAATATGAGCGAGCATGTCGCTTTGTCCAAGCACACCGACGACATCACCACTGCTATCAATGACCGGCAGTCTGTGAATGCGATAGCGGGTCATGGTGAGCAACGCATCGCCAATCTCGTCAGTGGCCTTGATCGTACGTAGGTTAAAATTAGCATAGCGTTGGCAAAGTGTAATAGCGGGATCTTGTCTATCACTCACAGCGCGGCAAATATCCGTATCGGTAAGAATGCCTAGCAGCAGTTTTGGCTGCTCAGTGTCTCGTATATTTTCTACATAGTTTAGCGGTCGTACCAGTACGTGTTTTAGTCCAGCCTTGGTCATGATACGCGCAGCTTCGTACAAGCTGTTATTGGCGTCGACAATATGTACTGGCAATAAATGAACGTCGATGACAGGTTGCAGCATGATTTGCTGCACTTCTTGTTGATGGGTATAGCCAGTAGGGTCTAGAGTTTTGTTGCTACGGCGCTGTCGCAACGCCTTTAGTCTTTCGGGTAGCTTGTCTGATAGCATTTGGCGTACCAGATGATTTTGCGCGCTGATTTTATCGACAGTCGCACCATCGACTTGTAGTAGCAATGTCTCTTCACTGGCCCGAAACTGGTACGGCTGTATAGGCGTGTTTTTACTTTCTGGCACACCATTTTTTATGAGTGACTCAGGTAAGCGGCGACTATCAAACCAGTCATTATTGTTTGGCTCATCAGAATGGTTGCTGCCCAAATAAGAGGCGACAAATTCACCACTCAGTGATTGCTCAATTTGTCCTTTGATGACCACATATAGATACTGCAAGTCTGCTGCGGGTAGGATCTCATCTCTAGCAAGATAGCGGATCTTCGTGTTTTTTCTGATGCTTTGACGTTCAGCTAGACTCAGTACGTCAAAGGGCGGCTGGGTAAAGTCAAGATGGGGCATGGCATCATCCTTGATGGTATATTTTGCAGTAGAGACTTTACTATAGCACTATTCATGCAAAAAGCCTCTAATAACCCTATTTATATTGTGGTTATTAGGGGCTGCTTTATTAGCTCAAGATAAAAGCTTTTTAAGTGGCTATTTATGCCGCCAGCAACTTTCGAATACGACTGATTGCTTCGCGGCTCTCCTCAACACTCGCGACCAAAGCAACACGGACATAGCCTTTTCCAGGGTTATTACCATCAACCTCGCGTGACAAGTAGCGTCCTGCCAATGCATGGATATTGGCCTGCTCGTATAATGCTTTGACAAATACTTCATCATCTTCACCGAATTGCTGCGGCACTTTGATCCAAAAATAAAATCCAGCTTCTGGCATGCGCAAATCTAGCAACTCGCCAAGCTCTGACATCCATAGCGCGAACTTTTCTTGATAAAGGGCGCGATTGTGTGCGACATGCTTTTCATCTTGCCACGCAGCGATAGAGGCAAGCTGATGCGGTATCGGCATCGCACAGCCTTGGTAAGTACGATATTGCAAATAGGCCTGCAAAATCTCAGCGTCCCCAGCGACAAACCCAGAGCGTAAACCAGGTAGGTTCGAGCGTTTGGATAATGAATGGAATACGATACAGTTTTTGAAATTACGGCGACCCAGATTCGCGCAAGCTTGCAGTAAGCCAATCGGAGCAGTATCAAAATACAGCTCGCTATAGCACTCGTCGCTGGCAATAACAAAACCGTAGCGATCTGATAAACGAATGAGATATTCCCAATCCTCCATGGTCATAACCGAACCCGTTGGATTATTCGGACTACAGACAAAGACAAGCTGCGTGCGTGCCCAAACGTCTTTTGGCACCACGCGATAATCCCCCTTAAAGTCATTATCTAACGTACAGGAAACAAAATGGGGCGTCGCTTGTGCCAATATTGCTGCACCTTCATATATTTGATAGAACGGATTGGGCATAACAACCAAAGGCGAGGCATTAGATGCTGAAGAGGACGTGCTTTCGTTATCAGCGGTATCATGATTTATGACGGCTTGTACAAAGCTAAAAATGGCCTCGCGAGTACCCATCACTGGCAAAACTTGGGTATTGGCATCGACGTGGCTAAGAAAAAAACGCTTCTCTAACCAGTGCGCAATCGTCTGACGTAACTCAAACATTCCATTGGTGGTCGGATAACGACTTATTTTGTCCAAGTTTTCGCGTAGTACGTCCAGTACAAATGCTGGTGGCTCATGTTTTGGCTCACCAATACCCAGTTTGATTTCGCTGTAACCATTGGCAGGCTTGCTGTCAGCGAATAAGGTTGTCATCTTGGCAAAGGGATAAGGATGTAGATGCGCTAAGTTGTGATTCATAAGTGTGATAACTATAATAGACAATTAATAATAAAGTTATAAAGAAAATTTACATTAGAGCAGTGTAGTACCCCTCTTGTTTTTTGTCTTTTTCTTCTTATAACGTGAATGCGAATTTATTGTGCTTGAACGGCTGATCTTATCATAGCCCATTCAGTCCTACTTACAAAGCGCATTAAACGCTTCGCGTCTGATAACTTATAACAATATAAAAGATGACTGTCAGTGCCAGAGACAGATCATTTTAAGGATAGTTTGATATGCCTAGTGCACTAGATCATAATGACTTCATCGCGACAGATATCAATAATGAAAACCTTGATACCGACTCGCAGCGTATCAAGTTGTACGCTCGGCTAAAAGAGCGTGAGCAGTGTTGGTGGCAATCTCGTCAACAGCTGATTGAACATCAAGAACAAAAAGTGTTTTGGTATGGCGAAAACAGTCTCATCATGTGGCTATTGTGGCAGTTGGTTGGTTACGTGGTTGTCGCCACGGCACTGATGCTGCTGAATAATATGATGAATATCTCGTTGACCTTGTGGCAATACATTGCTTTATTTATCTTACAGACCCTATTTTTTGTCAGTATTTTTGCGGCCAAAGGACGACTGGCCAATAAATTACAAAATGATATTGATAAGGATTATCTGCAAGGAGAGCAGGCATTAAATGAGATGATTGTACTTGCAGAAGATAGCCTCTATCCGGATGTGCATGCCAAGTCGCCGATTTCCTTAAAGCAGCTAAACGATTATCTCAATGGTGAGTTTCACCTATCAAGCTTGCATCGCTTATTGCAAAAAGAAGTGGATGCGGGACGCTTGATGCTGGGTCAGACATCGCTTGAGCTTGGCATCTTACCGCTTGAGCTTGCTGATGTTGAGCTGATAGAACATGCAGACAAGATAATATACAAGAGCACGCTGTAAAGCGCGCTCTTGTCATCAAAGATGTTGTCATTCAATTAATAGCTATAAACCACGTTGTTTTCTCTTTTGGTCGCTAGGCTGGCAAGCAATGCTGATTTTAACGCATCAAGTCGTTCAGCAGATAATGGCTTATCATTTTGGTCACTGATATAGAACATATCTTCTGCGCGCTCGCCTAACGTGGTAATACGGGCGGCGTGTACTTCTATCTTTTCTTGCAAAAACACCTGTCCAACGCGCGCTAGCAGCCCTGGCTGATCTAAGGTCTCTAGGCTCATGATATGCTGATCTGAGGCGTCATTGAACTCAAAATTAATCACTGTCGTGACTTCAAAATGCCTGAGCTGACGCGGTATGCGTTTGTTGGTGAGCTTTAGTACAGTGGGGTCTTTAAAGGCATTAATCAGACGCTGTTTGAGCTCTTGCTGGCTGTCTTCATCGACCAGTAACGTACCACTCGGATCGAGCAGCACATAGGAGTCCAAGGCAAAGTCGCGAGTCGCCGTAATGATGCGCGCATCGAGCACATCTAGGTTCATCTGATCAAAGACGGCCATTGTCACAGCAAACAAATTTGTCTGATCTTGGGTGTAGACAAAGACCTGAACGGCATCAAGCGCCAGCTCACGATGCTCGCGCAATACCACCAGTGGCGGGCTATCGGCATTGGATGCCAGACCGATGGGCGGATGGTTTAGGATGGCTTCGGTGTGCCAAAAGATATCCTCTGGTATCTCGCGCAAAAAGTACTCATCGCCCAAATCGTCCCACAGACGTAACACTTCCTCGCGGTTCATATGCTGATTGTCGACATTGTTGAGCATCTTTAGCGCTTGTTTACGCGTGGCGCTGATCATATCTTGGCGGTTGGTCGGCGCGTCGATATCGGCGCGTAGGATACGGCGTGTCTGCGAGTAGAGCTGTTTCATCAGGGTCGCCCGCCAGCTGTTCCAGAGCTGCGGATTGGTGGCGTTCATGTCAGCGACAGTCAGGACATATAAGTGATTGAGGTGGGTAACATTGCCGACCAAATCCGCAAACACTGTGACCACCTCTGGGTCTGAGATGTCTTTTTTCTGTGCGGTAATCGACATTAATAGATGGTAGCGAGTCAGCCAGCCAACCAAATTGGCGTCGGCTAAGCTCATGCCATGTGACAGACAAAACTCAATGGACTCTGTCTGACCAAGCTCACTATGGTCGCCGCCACGACCTTTGGCGATATCATGGAACATCGCGGCCAGTACCAAAATCTCTTTGCGCTCGATACGCTGAAAGATAGCGCTGACCAGTGGAAACTCTTCAGAAAACATAGGATCGGTAAAGCGGTGCAAAATTCGAATCAAAAATAAAGTATGCGCGTCCACCGTATAGCGATGGAACAAATCATATTGCATCAGACCCGTGACTTGCGCAAAAGCAGGAATATAGTTGCCCAATACCCCATAGCGATTCATGGTGCGCAAACGATGGAACAGATAGTTTTGCTCTTTTAGATTAGATAAAAATAAAGCTTTGTGAACGGGGTTGTCCCTATAGATTTGATCGATGCCGCGTGCTGCAATTTTTAACGCCCGTAGCGTATGGGTACGAACCTTGTCGATACCGTGCTGACCCATTAATAAGAACATCTCTAAAATAGATTCAGGATGCTGAGCAAAAACCCGATGGTGCGCTATAGCAATATGATCACCGACACGGTTAAATCTTGAATTGATCGGCTGCTTTTTGGGGCGCTCATCATCAGGCAGGTTGGGCTCTATGATGGTCTCATAATAGTGGTTGGTCAGCATCTCAGACAGCGTTGATATTTGCATGGCACAGCGATAGTAATCACGCATAAAGCGTTCAACAGCCGCATTTGGCTGATCGTCTGGCTGAGTCTCATAACCCATTAATTGGGCAATCTCACGCTGATAATCAAACAACAGCTTGTTTTCGTTACGTCCGGTCAGCACATGCAGATAATGTCGTATCTGCCATAGATAGCCTTCTGCAAAGCTGAGCTCATCGAATTCTTTTTCTGTCAAAAAGTTTTGTTGCACCAAGTCATACAGCTTACCCACACGAAAATAGCGTTTGGTCACCCAGCCGATGATATGAATGTCACGTAATCCCCCAGGCGCCGTTTTGATATTGGGTTCAAGATTATACTCAGTTGCATTATGTTGTAGATAACGGGCCTTAGACTCTTCTATTTTTACATCAAAAAAGGTACGAGGAGACCACTGCTTGTTAACGATTTGGATGGGCATATCTCGCAGTGCTTCGTTGCCGATTAACAATCGAGCTTCGAGCTGGGCACTGGCTATCGTATGGTCAAGTGCAGCTTCTAACGCATCGTTGACGCTACGTACAGACAGCGCAGGCTCCAGCCCGATATCCCACAGCAATGCGACCAATTTATCAATCTTACTACTGGCATCAGCGCCGATTTCGTCAGGAGATAACAGCAGGATATCAATATCGGAATACAAAGACAGCTCACCGCGACCATAGCCTCCAGTCGCAAATAGCGCCAAATCTGTCTTATCTAGCTCAAACCATTTGAACAAAGCAATGAGAAGACTATCAATCGAACAGGCGCGTGCTTCGACCAGTTGACGGATATTGGTACCGCGCTCAAGGGCACGGCTGATATCTTCATTGACTTGTGCCAACCACTCAGGAATGCCAAGCAGCGCTTTGTCTGTTGTACCGTTCGCTTGCGGCAGCGACTCATCTGTCGTCCTGTCATTAGACAGTAACGGTAAGGGCGTTAGATCAATAGAGGCGACATCACAATTAAACATGAGTGTTATCCAGTTAAGAGTTTAAAAATAAAACGTTTGGGCTAAAAAGCGGCGCACCAACAGCATACTGAATGCTGATAAAAGTCTCAAATAGCATGCATGAATAAAGGCACCAAAATAAGGAATTACATCATCGAGTATAAAGACAAAAACACCGTAAGCACAATACTCAATATGCACGACTGACAGGCCAAAAAAAAGACCGCTTAGGCGATCTTTTATGGTCTTACTGTGTCAAAAAGCTCAAATCTTCTTCAGGGCGCGTGGTAAACACTTCACAGCCATTATCGGTCACGACCATCGTATGCTCCCATTGAGCCGACAGCTTACGGTCTTTGGTAATCGCTGTCCATTCATCAGGCAAAATCTTGGTCTGCCATGTGCCTTGGTTGATCATCGGCTCAATGGTAAAGGTCATGCCCGTCTTTAGCTCAAAGCCTGTGCCTTTTTTGCCGTAGTGCATCACTTGTGGCTCGTGGTGGAATTCATCACTGATGCCATGACCACAAAACTCACGGACGATACTAAAACGCTCAGGCTCGACCACTTCTTGAATCGCTGCACCAATATCACCAAGACGCGCGCCGTTTTTGACCACGCTCATACCCGCATAAAGCGCGTCTTGTGCGACTTTGCAGATACGCTGCGCCATGATAGAGCCGTTACCGACGATCCACATCTTTGAAGTATCGCCATAGTAGCCGTCTTTGATCACGGTCACATCAATATTGATGATATCGCCATCTTTGAGTAGCTTGCTTTCGGTTGGGATGCCGTGACAGACCACGTGGTTGACTGAGGTACAAATCGATTTTGGAAAGCCATTGTAGTTCAGCGGAGCAGGAATGGCTTTTTGCACATTGACGATATAGTCATGAGCGATTTGGTTGAGGGCTTCGGTACTGACGCCAACTTTGACATGCTCGTCGAGCATGACAAGGACGTCGCTGGCAAGTTTGCCGGCCACACGCATTTTTTCTATGGCCTCTGGGGACTGGATAAGGGATTTTTTAGTCATCATCTTGTGTCTTATAATTATGAGGTTAATGTAGAGAGATTATACCATAAATGGACCGATGGCAGTTTTATGATAAGTAATATTAAATCTATCATTATTATTGACAATAGTTGCTTTACAGCCCCATTTGAGCCGTTATGACCCTCCAGTCACGATAATATATTCATATTTTGACAATTTAGTTGAATCTTGTAAAAGATAGAAGTAATGTAATTTTGCATGCTAAAGGGATTAGCAGCAGTCTTTGCCGACGTTATGAGGTAAAGGCACTCACCATTAATGATGACAAGGATGTTGTTATGACGCTCTCCTCGTACGTTCGTGCTGCGCTCACGCCGCGCACTTTTTTACCAATACTGGGCTCTATCAGTACTGGCGTTTTATTAATGACCATGCAAACCACCTCAGCGCAAGCGGCAGGGCAGTACTATAATTGTGCCAACGCCAATGGCTGCACGCTAGTCGATAGCAAATACTTTACCTCCAGTTATACCAAGACTCAGTATCCAGTGGTCATGGCTCATGGGCTTGGCGGTTTTACCAAGATGTTTGGGGTCTTAGATTATTTCAACGGGATTCCTAGTGAGCTGATGAAAGGTGGATCAGAGGTGTACACCACCAAAACATCAGCGGTGAATAATAGTGAAGTCCGCGGCGAGCAGCTATTACAGCAAGTCAAAACCATCACTGCCATTTCAGGCGATCCAAAAGTCAATTTGTTTGGGCACAGTCAAGGCGGTATAGACATCCGCTATGTCGCTGGCGTTGCACCAAAATACGTCGCCTCGGTCACCGCCGTATCAAGCCCAGAGCAAGGCTCAAAAACAGCCGATTTTGTCAAAAATGTCCTTGAACCAAACAATGACACAGGTGAGCCATCAAACGTCACGACACAGCTGGTATCAGGGGTGTTTAACTTGATTGGCGGCTTTACAGATGTGGGATCAGGCATCAGTTTTAAAGAGATACAAGCGCAAGATGGCTGGCAATCACTCATGGCGCTATCAACCGATGGTGCGGCCAAATTCAATGCCAAATTCCCCGCAGCAATGCCAACAAGTTACTGTGGTCAGCCAACCAGTACCTCTGCAAACGGTATCAAATATTACTCATTTAGTGGGGTAGGACAAATCATGAGAGCCCTTGACCCTAGTGATTATCTGCTTGCAGCAACAAGCGTACCGTTTTTATTTGATGCCAATGATGGTCTGGTCTCTGCCTGCTCAAGCCGACTTGGGTATGTGATTCGTGACAACTACCTCATGAACCATTTGGATTCAGCCGATCAGGTGCTGGGTTTGACCGCATGGGGCGAGTCTAAGCCCAAGTCCATTTATCGTACTCAGGTCAATCGCCTAAAAAACGCCAACCTCTAACCCCATGACCATCTATTTAATGACGATCTATTTAATGATTGCCTAAGAACTCGTATCTATGTCAAAACATCGCCGCCCCGCTTATCTACCGATTGTTATCATCGCTGTGGTCATCATAGTCATCGCGGCGGCGGTGATTGTGTGGTTTAAACCAGATAATAAACCGATGGCGACTCAGCAGTCGCTATCTGCTTCACCCACTGATAAGTCTGAGAGTACGTTGTCCACTGCGCTGAATAGTGAGCAAACAGAACAAACCGCTTCAGCCCAGAACCAGTCTGCATTTGTCACTGGGTTAGAGCGTTTGCCGCGCTCATTGAAAGGCACGCAAGTGGACGGCGAAATCATCATTGATGAGCACAAGCAATTGGTCGTCACTGAAGGTCTGCGGCGTTTATTCGATTATTTTTTATCAGCAATAGGAGAGGAGGACGAAGCCGTTATTTTTGCGCGTGTCGAGAGTTATATCCGTCACCACACGCCAGAGCCAGCTGCCAGCCGAGCGGTCGCTATCTTTGGCAAATATGTGGCGTATCTCAAAGCGCTTCCTGAGATAGAAAAGCGTTATGGCAATCTGCAACTGCAAGCGAGCAAAAGCGGTGAGCTAGATTTGAATGCCATTGCTCAGCAAAAGCAGGATGTGGCAAGATTACGTCAGCAGTATTTTGACAAAACCACCATCGAAGCCTTCTTTGGTGCTAGCGATAGTTATGATGACTATAGTATGGAGATGGTCAGAATCAATCAAAATGAGCAAATGAGTGAGGCACAAAAACAGGCTGCCAGACAAGATTATGTGAGCCGTCTACCAGATGGTGCGATCAAAACCAATATCATGCAGCAAGCCAATCTTAATGAGCTTATGGCTCGTACTGAACAGATGAAAGCGGCAGGTGCCAGCCCTGAAGCACTATACAATATGCGCCTAGAGTTAGTGGGTGCACCAGCGGCAGAGAGACTGGCACAAGTCGATCAAGAAGATGCCAATTTTGATCAGCGCTTTACTCAGTATCAAACGCAAAAACAGCGTTTACTAAATCAAAGTGCCAATCCAGCAGAGGCGCAAATTCAGATAGACCAACTTGAGCAGCAGTTGTTTGATGATGCTGAGCGCAAGCGTTTATCCGGTTATGCAGCGTTGCAGGAAACCAAAACTCAGTAAGCATATTTCCTTAACATTAAATAACTTACCGTAATGTAAGGGACAGGTATGCTAAAAGTGTGAATAAGCGATGGTGATTGGGAAAAGTACGATCCAATGGCTGTGGCTTTAATACAACGATAGTGATACTTTGCTAAAACCAACCGTTTATTAAAATTGTTCTAGGAGCTTATATGAAAAACTTAACCAAAGCATTGATGACAGGCATTGTCATGGTCACCGTACTGGTCGGTTGCCAGTCGATGTCAAGTATGACAGCGCCCGCTACTGAAGAGCCAAACATTACTGGTACAGATGTGATCTAAAATAGTGGTACATGCGCTTATTAAGACTGACGTTGTATCTACCGTTTTGATAAGTGATATCAGTCATCAGATGCGATAGTTGCACGATAAAAACACCTCACTAGTTAGTGGGGTGTTTTGGTTTGAGAGAAATGTCACCAGCCAAAACCATCAAAAGTTATTGCGCTTTTGGTGAGTTGGTGCGTTGGATGACTGGAGCTTACCCTTAATTGCTAACATTGTCGCGATTGTATCGGGCAACAAATATCTGCCAAGTAGTAACTCAATGTAGTAACTCAATTAATAATGACAGCAAGCGCTGGGTGAGACACTATATCGCGACTGCTCAAGATCATTCATAGCCATAAAAAAATTTTGATTGGGTCTTTAGCAGTTGCCCTAAGCGTACGCCTAAGACGCGATAAACTTGCTGAGTTTAATAGAAGGAATAAGTATGAAAAATATGACAAAAATGATAATGGGTGCCACCTTTGTTGTAGGTGCGCTTACTGCTGGTTGTCAAACGACGGCGACTCTCCCAGCGCCAGTCAGTCAGCCAGTGACCGAAACGGCACTCCAAGCGCACAACTGGCAGCTGGTTGATGCCAAACGTATGAATGGTGAGCGAGTAACCGCACTATTTTTTGATTCAGCCAAGCCGCTCACTTTGAGCTTTATGAATGATAACGGTAGAAACTACGTCGCATTTATGAATACCTGCAACAACATGAGCGCAGGTTACAGTGTCGTCAATGGTGATGTACAGCTCAAAAATGGCATCAGTACAATGATGGCCTGTCCTGAGCCGCAAGCCAGCTTTGATACAGCAGCAGTCGCCACGGTACAAGGCAAGTATAGCCTCAGCAAAAACGCCAAAAAAGTACCAATCTTAACCATCAAAAATGACAATCAAGTGTCTTACTTTAAAGCTGTGTCTAAATAAGCTAACGATGTATAAGAGTAATATAAACACTCTGTTTAGATTTGATAAGGCCTCACTCATATGTGGGGCCTTTTTTTTATCCGAAGTTTGTCGAATTTTGCGCTACACTAGCGTAAAGCTGCTGTTATGCCTTATAGATTTCACTGGATACTACTTTATGTCTAAAACCATTATGTCGAAACCAACCACGAATAACATCATGATAAAAGGGGCGACGACGATCGCTATACTGGCAGCTCTCACTGGCTGTCAGACATTGCCTAGCACTGAAATCAAAAAGCCGAATAATATAGTAGTGGATAGTAACCCGTTAACTGCTGCTATGCCTGCCATCGATCGTCAAGGACACATTGCTTATGTGGAAGAGCAAGGGTCAGGGAGCGCAAAAGTATCGACCCTCTATAGCATCCGTCCTGATGGCAGTGAGCGTCAGCGCATTGATCAGATCACAGGCTATATCTATGCGCCAGCGTGGTCGGCTGATGGGCAACTGCTTGCTTATAGCAAACAAGCACCGCGCGAGCATCCTAAAATATATATTTATGATAAAAGCAGTAAAACGCGCAATCTGGTCGTCAATGCTGAAGGCAGTAATATGTCAGCGTCATTTTCACCTGACGGTCAATATCTGCTCTATAGCTCTACGGTCGGTGGCAATGCTGATATTTATAAGATGCGCCTAAGTGATGGGACAACTGAGCAATTAACGACACTACCGAGCACTGAGGTACAGCCCAGCTATGCCGCTGACGGCAAAAGCTTTGTTTATACCAGTGACAAAGTCCGTGCTGGGCGCCCACGTATTTATCGCTATCACTTCGCGACTGGTAAAGCCGTACCTGTACCGACAAATGGCTATGTCGCCAGTCCTCAGCTCAGTGTAGATGGTCAGCGCATGGCTTATCTAAATGGCCGCAAGGCTGCTGTCATGACGCTGACGACTGGGCACGTGCTCAATCTGGCAGAGACTGGACTCGATGAACCGGCACGTCTATCTCCTTCTGGAAATTATGTGGTCTATCCAACGCGTTTTTCAAAAGTCAGCGGGCAAGTAGGCGGTCAAAGTTTAGGACGTCAAAAAGGTGACGATTTGGTGATTCATTCGCTCTCAGGAAATACGAGCTATGCTATCAATAGTCAAAATGGTGGGGTCGTACGCTCACCGATATGGGGCCGCTGATTGACACAGCTATATATTATGTAATGAAATGTATATATAATCATCAACAAAGAAACATAAGTTGATTCTAAAAATATAAATATAACGGCATTAAGTCGAGCAAAAGTCATTCATGTCATACCAAATTATGTAATTGGGTCATTAAGATACTAGATTAAGTAGGCAGAGGGAGAGGAGATGTCATGCAAGAGGCTTTTTTAGTATTTATTACTAATATCAGTTTATATCCCACGATTGTTTTTACGGGGCTTGTGATGTTTGTGACCTTGTATTGGGTCGTCTCTTTGCTTGGTCTGGCAGATATGGATAGCGTCGATCTTGGGGATGTAGGCGGTGACGTAGGTGGTGAGGCAGATGTCTCAAACCTATCTTCAACGGGGTTTTTTACCGGTCTTATGCTCAAGTTTGGCCTTTATGGTGTTCCTCTTATCATCATACTCAGTCTCATAAGCTTAATCGGTTGGCTACTAAGCTATCTATACACCAGCTTTTTGCACCAAAACGTTGACTCAGGCATTTTGTATTATGTATTTGGTACAGGGGCACTGGTCTTTGTTTTGGTGATATCGATGTGGCTAACTGGTCTTATTATCTCGCCAATTCGTAAAAACATCGCCAAAATCCCTAAACGCAATGCTTCTAGTAATATCGGCAAAATCGCTGTGGTGCGTACGCTGAGTGTGACTGACAAGTATGGAGAGGCAGTACTCAATGATGGCGGCGCAGGCTTGATACTCAAGATTCGCTCAGATATGAGTGACAATCAGCTAAAACAAGGCGATAAAGTCGTGTTGGTAGCGTATTTAGATGATGCTAACACTTACCGAGTCACGCCTGTTGAAGACAAATAATGCTCATCAAAGATATTGGTCAGTAAATGGTGGCTTAATAACAGATAAAAAATAAGCATTTAGTAAATAGAGCAAGGGTTTTAAATTCGCTTGGAATGTTTTAATTAAAGGAATGGATATGGACAAACTCATTATCGTCGGCGTGGTTGTGGTGCTGGCGTTTGTTTTTATGATGGTCGCACTTTTGATGCTCAAAGCCTTTTATGTGAAGGTTGAGCAAGGCAAAGCACTCATTATCAACGGGGTGAGTAAAATCGCCGTGCGCTTTGATGGCGGGTTTGTTTGGCCTGTAATCAACAAAAAAGAGCTGATGAAAATCTCGCTGATCACCTTAGAGGTGGACAGACGCGGCAAAGAAGGTCTGATTTGTGCGGATAATATGCGTGCGGACATCACAGTCGCATTTTATCTACGGGTGAATGAAACCGAAGAAGATGTGCTCAAAGTCGCCAAATCCGTCGGCGTAGAGAGAGCGTCAGATAAAGTCGCGGTCAATGAGCTATTCAATGCTAAGTTTTCAGAAGCGCTAAAGACCGTCGGTAAGCAGATTGATTTTGTCAAACTGTTCGAAAACCGCAGTCAGTTCCGTGACAGTATCGTCCAAGAAATCGGTAACGATCTGAACGGTTATGTCCTAGAAGATGTGGCGATTGACTACCTAGAGCAAACGCCAAAAGTATCGTTAGACTCAAGTAATATCCTAGATGCTGAGGGTATCAAAAAGATCACTCAGCTAACGGCGTTTCAAAACGTCATTACCAATGAGCTTGAGCGTGACGAAGAGCTGGCGGTTAAGAAAAAGAACGTCGAAACCCGAGAGGCAATGCTGGAGCTGGAGCGTCAACAAGCCGATGCTGAAGCCAAGCAAAAGCGTGAAATTTCGTCAGTCATCGCTCGTGAAACCGCTGAAACTCGCAAGATCGAAGAAGAAGAGCGCAAAAAGTCAGAAACCGCCATCATCATGGTAGAGCAAGATTTGGCGATTCAGCGTGAGAACCAACAACGTGAAATCGAAGTGGCGGGTCAGAACCGCTTACGTGCTGTGGTCATTGAAGAAGAAAAAGTCACGCGTGCTCGCGATCTAGAAATCGTCTCGCGTGAGCGTGAAGTTGACTTGCAGCGTATCGAAGCCGAGCGCGCGATTGAGCTTGAGAAAAAAGAAATCGCCAACGTCATTCGTGAACGTATCGCGGTCGACAAAACTGTGGCGCAAGAAGAAGAGCGTATCAAAGAGGTTCGCGAAGTCAGCGAAGCGGAGCGCTCTAAGCAAACGCGCGTACTGGCTGCCGAAGCAGATGCTGAAGAACTCAAAGTGCGTCAGGTGAAAAAAGCCGAAGCCGAAGAGTTATCCGCCAAGCATAAAGCTGTCGAAATCACCACGCTGGCTAATGCCAATCTGGAAGCCTCTGCTAAAGATGCCGAAGCCAAAATCAAAATGGCAGAAGGTATCAAAGCAGAAGAGTCAGCGCATGGCTTTGCTGAAGCGGCGATTCAAGAAGCCAAATCAGTATCGCTTGAAAAAGAAGGCATTGCGAGAGCGAATGTCATCAAGGCAACTGGACAGGCTCAGGCTCAAACAGACCGTGAAAAAGGGATGGCTGAAGCTGAGGTTATCGCGGCTCGCGGTGCGTCTAAAGCAAAAGCCGAGCGTGACATCGGTATGGTCGATGCAGAGATTGTTGCCGCTCGCGGTGAATCTAATGCCAAAGCCGAGCGTGATGTCGGTATGGCCAATGCTGAAGTTATCGCCGCTCGCGGTGAATCAAACGCTAAGGCAGAGCGTGACGTTGGACTGGCAAAAGCCGAAGTCACTCGTGCGCACTTCCAAGCCGAAGCAGACGGTCTGGTCGAGAAGTTCAATGCCATGGGTAGCATGAGCAAAGAGGCACGTGAGCACGAAGAGTTCCGCATGGGGCTTGAGACCGCGCTACAAGAAGCGATGGCATCTATTGATGCAGGTAAAGAGATTGCCAAAGAAAACGCCGAAGTCTTGGCAGTGGCGTTACAAAAAGCCAAAATCGATATCGTCGGCGGTGAAGCGCACTTCTTTGATAACTTTGCCAAATCACTATCGATCGGTAAAGCCATTGATGGCCTAGCGGGCAAGTCAGACACGTTAAGCGGTATCATCAATGGGGTCATGGCAAACCAAGCCATGAAAGCGAACCAGTCAAATGATGACAGAACCGCTTAAATGATATTCGACTGGTATAAATATCAGTATTTATAAGCACGCTGCATTTATAAGCAAGCTATCATCTAGATAGCAGCGTGCTATGACCCATTCGCGCTAAGCGTTTTAAAGCGCGATAGCCAACTCATTATTTATGATGAGTTGGCTAATCTAAAAAATCAGTAGAAGTGATGCGATTTTTTAGATTAGCCAAGTGCTTCTTTACCTTCAATGATTCCTTATTGCCAAAATATAAAAATGGACGAGCAACGATGGCGGACACGCAAAACCAAACCAATTCAGATAGTAAAAGCGATCCTAACACGAACCAAGCAACTCAAACCGATCAGGCAGTGGCCTCCGGTAATGCTTATGAGCTCATCAAAAAACGCCTAACAGAGCAGAGCAGTCGTCTAGAGCAACTGACCGCCAAACTAAATGCTGCACGCCTGACGGAATTTGGCAGTACTCAAATGCAGGTGATTGCCCGCACGCGTATCCGTACCGAACATAACTGTGTGGCGCAGGATATGGTACAAGTTGGCGACTATCTGCTGTTTGGCTACAATGTGTTTATGGGGCTAAAACGCGCCAGCAATGTTAAGGATGTACTGTCGCTATATCGCTTGATAGATCCTGCTGATACAGGCGACAGCGATGAGAGTCAGCAGAGCAATGTTGGTGGTGATAGTGCGGAGCAAGAGTATCAGCTTGAAGAGGTCGATTTAAAAGGAACGTTTTTAGATCAAGATGCCTTTGTACAAGACTTCAATGAGCTCTATCGCTATTACAAGCAAACACGCCTGATTCAACTAACCGTTAAAGACAGCAAGCTGCTATTAGCCTTTCAGATCGGTGAGCGTATCACCGATATTCGGGTGTTTCGTTTTGCGTTAGATTTTAGCCAAGGTACACCAGAGGCTGCCCAAGTCGCCTACGTGGACAATCGCGGCGAGCGTGACATCGAGTTGCCACCTGCCTATGATTTTGATTGGATTGAGACCACGCGAGAGCAGATGGTCAATGGTAAGTATCCGCACATGAATATCTTAGATACGATATTTGTGGAAACCGTCGGCGGAGATCTGACTATTAAAATTGAGGACAATACGCAGTCAGGGAATGGCATCTATAGCGAGCCTGTCAATGATCGTACCCAATCGCTGACCGATGCTGAAATTGCCTATGCCAAAGTCGGTAGCTTAATCCTCCTCAAAATATTACCGTACCGCGAGGACAGTTATCGTTACTTTGTTTATAACACCTTGACCGAAGCGGTGCTGCGTTTGGATGCGATTGGCCAGTCCTGCGTACAGTTGCCCGAAGATCACGGCATTATATTTCCGGGTGGGTATTATCTACAGACGGGCGAGTATAAGCTGTTCGATGCCAATAGTGTCGGTGCCAAAAACCTAAAGTTTAAGCGCAAGATTATCTCGACAAATGGTGAAGACGTTCTCTTCTTATTTTATGACAGAGAGTTGGGCATCACGGGGCTGTTTCCTTATAACCTGATCAAAAAACAATTGGCAAACCCGATTTATTGTAATGGTATGGCCTTGGCAGACAATGGTCGCTTGGTGCTGTTTAGCGACCAAAGCGAGCCGTCGCGCATTCATCCGATGCAGATATGGCACACCCCTTACGCCTCGCCTGAGTATGTGAGCGAATTGCCTGAAAGCACGAGCTTCTATGGCAAAATCGGTAACAAAGAGCTAGTGCGCGGTATCTCTGATCTTTATAGCATTACGCGTCTTATCGACAACCAAAGCGTGTCGCAAAAACTCTATGAAGAGCTATCGGACAATACCAGTCGCCTCTTTGATAGCTACTACTGGCTGTCTGAGCCTGAGCTGACCGATATCGCCAGTAGTATTAAAGAAGTGACGGCGACCGCTGAGCTGGTCATTGATGAGTTTGCCAAAGTACAAAGTATCCAAAAGCAAACCCAAAACGCGCTTGCCGATGCCGAATCTCAGCAAAATGAGATTTTGCGGCTGATACGGGTCACGACGTTTGAGTCTGCCAGTGACTATGTCGATCAGCTGTCGGCATTAAGACGACAAAAAGGTCGTTTGGTTAGCCTAGAGGATTTGCGTTATTTAGACAGCGATAAATTAGAAGCGTTACAAGCGCAGCTAGAAGAAGCAGAAAGCGATCTTGCCGAAAAAACCGTACTGTTTTTAAGCGGTGATAAATCGCTATCAAGCTACGAAGGGATATTGGTCGATGTCAGTGAGCGCTTAAACACGGCGGAGACCAATGCTGAATTAAAGCCAGTGCTGGATAAAATTGACGATACGGCGCAAGGGTTAGATTTATTGACCGAGCTGCTCGGTACGTTGGATGTTGCTGACGCCACGGTACGCACCCAAATCATCGATGACATCTCGACTATTTATGCCAGCCTTAATCAGAGCAAAGCCAAGCTCAATCACAAACGCAAAAACTTAGGATCGGCTGAAGCGCTCGCGCAATTTGGCGCGCAGTTTAAGCTGTTTGGTCAATCGATTGCCAATGCCTTATCCATTGCTAATACGCCTGAGAAATCAGATGAGCAAATGGCAAAGCTACTAGTGCAATTAGAGGAATTAGAAAGCCAGTTCGCGGATCCTGAGACCAATAGCGGCGATCAATTTTTAGCCGATATCATCAGTAAACGCGAAGAGATTTACGAAACCTTTGAAAATCATAAGCAGCAACTGCTCGATGCCCGCAATCGCAAAGCGCAAAACCTAGGCGATGGCGCGCTGCGGATGCTTGAGAGTATTAAAAAGCGCACGCAAAGCACAGGCGTGACGGGCTTTACCGAGGAAGAAGCGCTCAATACGTACTTTGCGTCAGATGGTCTGGTGCAAAAAGTCCGCAACATCGCAAAAGAGCTACAAGCGATGGGCTTTAGCGTCAAAGCCGATGACATTGATGCGCGCCTAAAAGCCATTCAAATCGAAAGCTATAAGAGTCTAAAAGACAAATCGGACTTATTCGAAGATGGCGGTCAGATCATCAAGCTTGGCAAGCATCGCTTTTCAGTCAATACGCAGCCATTAGACTTAACTTTACTCAGTCGTCAGCAGTCAGATGGCACGCGTGTGCTCAATTTGCATCTGACGGGCACTGACTATTACGAAGCGCTCAATAATACTGAGATAAATGCCTTGCGCCCGTATTGGGAGATGAATATTGCCTCCGAGTCCGACAAGGTATACCGCGCCGAGTACTTGGCCTATAGCATCATCGAGAGTGCAAAAAATAGTCAAGACGGTCTGACCGAAACGCGTCTCTACCAAGCATACGACGAAACCGTCATTACTTTGGACGTCAATGGTGATATCGATAATGACAGTCCGCTAGCAAAATTGGTCAAAGCCTACGCAACCCCGCGCTATCAGCTTGGGTTTGACAAAGGCATTCATGACCATGATGCTACGCTACTATTGATGCAAATACTGCCGACATTACGTGAGGCCGGGTTACTGATTTATACCCCGCAAGTCCGCGCATTGGCGCAATTATTCTATTGGCAGTTAAACATCGTGCAAGCGCTGGGTTTAGACAACTTACGTCAATTTGGCTATGACAATTGGCTGGATGAATCAGTGTTGACCCGCGCAAATAACTGGACGGATAGAGCGGCTACCGCTGAGCAGTTACGCCGTGCCCTTGGTAGTGATACTGCCAAATCCTTACTGGTCGAGGATATGAGCCAAGTGATGCAGCGTTTTGTCGCGGCCTATCGTGACGAACGTATTGGCAGTAATAATGATGCTAAGCAGCCGTCAGATGCCGCATTGGAGTCAGAGTCAGATTCAACGACCAGCGATGTTCATAACACCAATATTTTTAAGCCCAGCTATGTGCAGCTGGCGAGTGAGTATTTGGTCAATGTTATGGGACAGTCAGCAGAACCAAATACCGCCGCAACTAACACAATAAACTGGCAAACCAGTAGGCAGGCCGAGCAGTTGTGCGAGCAGCTGAGCCAAACACTGAGTAGCTCATCCGTCAGCCCGCAAAATAATGCCAGTTTTGCGCAGCTACAGTCCTCAATCGGTAAGCTCGGCTTCCAACCCAAATCAGCCTACGAGCTATTAGCCACATGGTTTCATGCACTGCTTGATAAGACTTACAGTAATAGTGAGTCGGCTAACGTAGCAGATGATGATTTGGGTGAGGCAGGTGAGGCGCTCAGTGAAGCGCAGCTGGCTGAACGTCAAGAAAAAGAGGCGCTACGTCAGCAGCAGTTAGAGAGTGGTCGTCATTATGTGCCCGAAGCGATTGCTGTACTACTCACTCAACTGAACGATGCGCAGCGTGAAGCCTTAGTGCAGCGTCTGATTGATTCGGGCGCGAGTTTTGATAAAGGCGGCGCGCATAAAGGCACAGCTAATGCCGCTTCCACCTTGTCGTTCTCCTCACCTTCAGCGTCATCATCAACGTCACTGACCAGTATCAATAACCCGCTCAATCAAGTGCAAAGCTTTGCGCGTCATACAGGTAAGGTGTCGCTTGAAATACAAGTTAATGGTTTATTGGGTGAGCATACACGTATTTATCAGCAGAGCCTAACCTTTGCCGTTGACGACTTTCTAAATCGTTTGCATCACCATGACACCCAAGTGATCCCTGCTTATAAACGCTATCTGGCGATGCGCTCAGAGATATTACATGAGTCAAAAGAAATCTTGCGACTGGACGAATTTATGCCTCGTCCCTTGTCCTCATTTGTGCGTAACCGCCTGATTAATGAGAGCTACTTACCACTTATCGGCGATAACCTTGCCAAGCAAATGGGTACGGTCGGCGAGGATAAGCGGACCGACCTGATGGGTATCCTCATGATGATATCACCGCCAGGGTATGGCAAAACCACCTTGATGGAGTACGTGGCAAATCGCCTTGGCCTGATCTTTATGAAGATTAACTGTCCGTCACTCGGTCATGATGTCACCTCATTAGATCCCGAAAAAGCCCCTAATGCCACGGCAAGGGAAGAGCTAAATAAAATCAACTTAGCCTTTGAGATGGGCAATAACGTCATGCTATATCTCGATGATATTCAGCATACCCATGCGGAGTTTTTGCAGAAGTTTATCTCACTCGGCGATGGCACGCGCCGTATTGATGGCGTCTGGCAAGGCAAGACCAAAACCTATGACATGCGCGGCAAAAAGTTCTGTGTGGTCATGGCGGGTAACCCCTATACCGAGAGCGGTGAAGCCTTTAAAGTGCCTGATATGCTCGCCAACCGTGCCGATATTTACAACTTAGGCGATATCATGAGCGGTATGGAAGACATCTTTGCCCTCAGTTATATCGAAAACGCACTCACTTCTAATAGTGTCCTCGCACCATTGGCAAACCGCGACTTAAGCGATGTACATCGCCTGATTAAAATGGCGAAAACGGACAATGCCAACCTCGTCCAAGCGCAAAGCAGCGATCTAACCTATCCATATAGCACCTCAGAGATCAACGAGATTATCGCGATCTTGCGTCATATGTTTAGGGTGCAAGCAGTCATTCTGGACGTCAACCAAGCTTATATTGCCTCCGCCTCGCAAGATGATAAATATCGTATTGAGCCGATATTTAAGCTACAAGGCAGTTATCGTAATATGAATAAAATGACCGAAAAGCTGTCAGCGGTCATGAATGAGAATGAGCTAAACCAGCTGATAGACGATCACTATCTGGGCGAGTCGCAGCTATTGACCCAAGGTGCAGAGAGTAACTTGCTCAAGCTTGGCGAGATGCGCGGCACCTTAACCGATGCAGAAAAAGAGCGCTGGGCGCAAATCAAAGCGGACTTCTTACGCAACAAAGCCATGGGCGGGGAAGACGGTGATACAGGCGCGCGAATCGTCGCGCAGTTGGTCGACTTGGCGAGTGGCTTCAATGCCATCAGTCGTCAGTTTGAGACGTACTTAACCAAAAATGATCCAGAGCAAATCGCGCGCTTACGAGAAGCAGAGCGTCAGGCCCAGTTAGAAACTCAGATGGAGGCGCAGCTCGCCTCACAAAAAATCCTCGCCGATAGTGTGATCAATAACGCCAAAGTCGTCAGCGATAGTATCGATAATGGCTTTGAGAAAAGCGTGAGCCAATTGCTACAAATATACAAGCATGACCACAAAGCAGAAGGCGAGTACCTCAAGCAAAACCAAGACGCGCAAAAAGCGCTGATGGAACAGCTGGTCGATGCCGTGGAGCAACTGGCACACAATATGGCAGATAGCTTGTCTCGTAGCTTAGCCGAAAGCCTGATTAAAAATGATGACAGTAAAACCGTAGAGAACGATGCGCCTGATATTCATGAGCAGACCACACTGATGGCCAATGCGCTCAAGCAGGCGCTGGCACCACTGACGATGCGCATGGATGAGAAGCTAGCGATTGATAGCAGTACTGATCAATCTGGTAAGCTGATCGTCAACAGTCTCAATCGCCTCAATAAAATATTTGACGATTATGAGTAATCGGTAAGGGTCATCATGGCACATAAAAAGGCAAACCTACCACAAAAAACCTGCCCGGTTTGCCAACGCCCTTTTACCTGGCGCAAGAAGTGGGAAAAGGATTGGGAGCAGGTGATTTATTGTTCTGAGCGCTGTCGGCGGAGGAAGGGTAAGTAGGGTGGCGTTAGACTTGTCAAATTCTCGTAGAGAATGCAGACAAGGCGTAACCCACCGCTCGTATATTATGATAAATTTAGGTGGTGGGTTACGCTGCGCTAACCCATACTACGCGACTAAGAAATTAAGGTAAATTATGAGCAAGCATTATGAACATTCAAGCTTCCGAGAAAAGCTTATTGAACATTTATTTATTGGTGAAATGCTTAAACTTTCGTGGCTAAAAGATGATTGCCAATTAGAAGTCATGAAGCTTGAAGTGGATAACGCTGGTTGTGACATTGTCCTTGAAGAGAATAATGTTTTTCGTATTTATCTTAAAGTATTAAGCTTGAAATGAAATTTAAGAGCCTTGCGTGTTTGCCATTTTGCATATTAAGACTAAAATTCACTCATAACTTAAATGTCATAAATTAAAAAAATATAGGGGCTGTAAATTTCTAAATTAAGTGTAAGTAATTAATAGAGATTATTTTATTTAATAAAAAAATAATATATAAAAGTTTATATCACGAAAAGTAAAAACTGCCCACGTTTAGGACAGTTTTTTTAAGAATTAGTTTTAATTTAGAAACTAGGGGGAGTTTCCCAAACTCTGTGTAACTGCTTATAATCCACTAACAGGAGAATAA
>NZ_JAKDJE010000030.1 GCF_030454045.1 Psychrobacter sp.
TCATTGTCGTATTCTCTCAGAAAATTGAGTCTCCGACAATTCCGGGGCGGTTCAAAGACACGCACACTTACTTTGTCGGTGAGACTGGTATTTGGGTGCATGAATAGAAATTGTACCAATGGGGCAAACTGATATACATATTCAATCGTCAAAAATAGACAAAAAAAGGTGAGTTACGACTGCGTAACCCACCTTTTTTATTTATAAGATAAACGGTATTCATAATACTATTTAAAATTATGACCGTGGCACTTCACGCTTCCTTTCCAAAAACAGCATATCGATGACAATCAGTACAACCCCGAGAGAAATCCCAATATCTGCGATATTAAAAATCGGATAATGCCAAACATCAGCATAGTGCACATGGATAAAGTCAATCACATGACCATGTAGCAAGCGATCGATCAAATTACCAAGCGCACCGCCCAATACCATGGCAAGACCAAGTGATAATAGAGTAGCTTTGCGAGGCGCTTTGAGTAAATAGATAATCAAAAATAGCGACATCACAAGTGCCAACCCTGAAAAAAACCACTTCTGCCAACCGCCCGCATCTGCCAAAAAGCTAAATGCTGCGCCGTAATTATAAGCCAATGTCCAATTGAGAAATGGCTCGATCACTGGCACTGGATCATGAAAGGTCAGCTTGGTTTCTGCCAGCCACTTGGTCCACTGATCTATGACAATGATAATCAGCGCCAGTGCATACCACATAAAAGCACGACTGCCATTGGCCACCATTTTTGGTGTCCTATTTGTTGATTTGGTCAGGCGACCTCTAGGCGTGGTTGAGCTACCAGTGGTCGCGTGAGCAGGCTTGGGCGAGTGATCGACCTTAACTTGCGGCTGCTGGTCTTGCTGGCTATCAGATGAGTCCGTTGGGTTAGGCATAGTGGCGCACCTCTCCATCACCACTGACATTGGTCACGCAGCGTGCGCAAATCTCAGGATGGGCGCTATCTGTACCGATGTCGTCACGAATATGCCAGCAGCGTACGCACTTAGTACCAGCGGCAGCGCTGACTTGTACCACTAAGTCAGCAGCTTCGTCTGTATTGGCCTCGTCTGCCTGCTTGGACTCAGCAGGTGCCTCGCTCATAGGTTCGAGTGTTGCATTGCTAGTAATCAATACAAAGCGCAGCTCTTCATCAAGCTTTAATAAGCTTTCATACATAGCGCCATCAGCGTATAGATTCACATCAGCCGATAAATTGGCATTGATGATTTTTTCACCACGTGCGGTTTCGATGTGTTTGTTTACCATGTCTTTAGCAAACATAATACGTTGCCAGTCATCATGAGTAATCGCACTGAGCTCAAACGCTGGGAATTCATACCATTCTTGAGTAAACACGTAGCCGCCTTTATCTGCTTCACGTTGGTTCAGCACTTCCCACGCTTCTTGCGCGGTAAATGACAGGATCGGTGTGATCCAGCGAATCAATGCATGAGCAATATGGTAGATTGCCGTCTGGGCAGAGCGGCGCGGCTGACCGTCTTTTTGGGTGGTGTACTGACGGTCTTTGATGATGTCTAAATAAAAACTGCCCAAGTCTTGCGAGCAAAACGCGGTCACGTGCTGGGTGACTTGGTGAAAGTCCATCGCATCATAGGCACTGATGATTTGCGCTTGTACGGTTTGCGCGCGCTCAATGATGAATTTATCAAGACTGACCAGCTCGTCCATCGGTACACTGTCGGTTGCAGGATTGAAGTCATCAGTATTGGCCAGTAAGAAGCGCAAGGTGTTACGAATACGGCGATACATATCGATCGCGCCTTTAAACACCGTCTTACCTGCGCTCATCTCATAGCGATAGTCGCTCGAGGCAATCCACAGACGCAGCATGTCCGCGCCCGTTTTGTTAATCTCGTCTTGCGGCGTGATGATGTTGCCAAGTGACTTACTCATCTTGCGACCGTTTTCATCAACCACAAAACCATGGGTCAAGACTTGCTTGAACGGTGGGCGCTCGTACATCGCCTCTGAGGTCAGTAAGGAGGTCTGGAACCAGCCACGATGCTGATCTGAGCCTTCAAGGTACATATCAGCAGGATTGGTCAGCTCATCGCGCTGCTCAAGCACCGCAAAATGCGTCGTGCCTGAGTCAAACCACACATCCAGCGTGTCGGTGGCTTTGTCGTAGTCCGCAGCCTCATCACCTAAGAAGTCTTCACAGCTGGCATCAAACCATGCCTCTACGCCTCCTTTAGCGATTTTTTGTGCGGCTGTTTCCATCATCTCAAGCGTGTTTGGATGCAGCTCGCCCGTTTCTTTGTGCGTAAAGAACGTAATCGGCACGCCCCATGTGCGCTGACGGCTGATACACCAGTCAGGACGACCGTTCATCATCGCTTCGATGCGGTTTTGTCCCCACGCTGGCGTCCAGTTCACTTTCGGGATGTCGGCAAGTGCGCGCGCGCGTAAGCCTTCTGCTTCCATACTGATAAACCACTGCGGCGTGGCGCGGAAGATAATTGGTGACTTGTGACGCCAGCAATGTGGATAGCTGTGTTCAATTTTGGTATGGCTGATTAGATGGCCATTGTCATGTAGGGCAGCGATGATTTTTGGATTGGCTTTATAGATGTGCTCGCCTGCGAAGATCGCTGCGCTGTCAAGATACACACCGCTGCCGCTGACTGGGTTTTCAACAGGTAGGTTGTACTTTAGACCAACGATATAATCGTCCAAACCGTGACCTGGGGCAGTATGTACCAGACCTGTACCGCTGTCGGTGGTGACGTGATCGCCTAGGATAATCGGCACTTGGCGCTCTGCAATCAGTGGATGCTGTACTTGAAGCCCTTCAAGCTCACGTCCTGATACGGTCGCGAGGATGCCTTGGTTTTCAAGGCTGAGCGCGGTCATTGCAGCGTCAACAAGGTCAGTGGCCAGTAGCAAGTTACCCTTTGAAGTCGCGACCACACTGTAGTCATGCTCAGGATGGACTGAGATGGCTTGGTTGGCAGGTAGCGTCCATGGGGTGGTGGTCCAGATGACCGCGGCAATGGTGTCGTCGATGGCTGCCATGGCATCGAGCTTGTCCGTACCCAATACATCAAAGCTGACATAGATGGCATCAGAGACTTTGTCTTGGTATTCCACTTCGGCTTCTGCTAGAGCAGAGCCACAGTCCAAGCACCAGTTCACTGGCTTCATGCCGCGCGTTACGTGACCATTTTCATGGATTTTTGCCAGCGCACGTACGATGTTGGCTTCCTGCGCAAAGTTCATGGTCAGATAAGGGTTGTCCCAATCGCCAAACACGCCTAGACGCTTAAAATCGGCTTTTTGCAACTCAATTTGGGTACTGGCGTATTCGCGGCATAGACCACGAAACTCGGTTGCCGAGACTTTTTGCCCGACTTTACCAACTTTGGCTTCGACCTTTTGTTCGATCGGTAGACCGTGACAATCCCAGCCAGGGACGTACGGCGCATCAAAGCCCGCTAGGGTTTTTGACTTCACAATAATATCTTTGAGGACTTTATTGACCGCGTGACCCAAGTGAATCTGCCCGTTAGCGTATGGAGGGCCATCGTGCAAAATATACTTGGGCGCGCCGTCACGGGCGCTTCTAATCTTGCCATAGACGTCATCCGCCTCCCAAGCAGCTAACCAATCTGGCTCGCGTTTGGCAAGGTTTGCACGCATCGCAAATGGCGTATCCGCAAGGTTAAGAGTGTCTTTATAGTCGATGGATTCGGTCATAGTCGTTGTCTTTGTCTCTATTGATACAAGGGAAGGATAATAATAGGAATGCTATATGTTATAGGGCGAATTATGAATCAGTGAGACTGATTGGCAAATTCTAGGGCATTCATTATAGGACAAATAATGGACTAAAAATAGGGGACATGACACTTAGCTGTTCAAGACCAAGTGGTGACAGGTATGCACGTACTGATAAAGCGTCGCAATAGACCAACGACTCGTTTTAATAAGCGTGTGCCCTATAGGCTTAATTAGGCGTGATGAGTAGCTGCTCGGCTAATGTAGAAAAAGGCGGTGCTGAGTATTCAAAGTCGAGACTGGCTTCAAGGTGGTTTAAATGCTCCTCCAGTAGCCAGATGAGACGCGCTTCATCTCGCGCTTCAATCGCTTGCACGATATGCGAGTGGTCATCGCCCGCGCAGCTCGACAAGCCCACTTTGTTATATAAGCCAATAATCAAGGTTGTGCGCAGCGTCAACTCATTCAAAAATCGCTCTAACACTTGATTGCCTGCAATCAGCGCAAGATGCATATGAAATATGCGTGATAAACGCAGCTCTGCCGGTTTATTGCCAGCGGCTCGCGCCTCAGCCTCGGCCGTGATGGTTGCGCGCATCTCTGTAATGTCTTTGGTACACACATTGTCAATCACACCATGAGCGATGGTGCGCTCGATCGTGCGCCGCGCCTCAAACACATCATAAGCTTCTTTGGGTGAAGGGGTAGCAACAAAAGCCCCGCGATTGGGCTGAATGTCTACGACATGCATCGTGGCAAGGGTCGAGAGGGCGCGCCTTACATTGGCTCTGTTGCAGCCAAACAAATCGCTGAGCATCTGCTCGCCAAGCTTAGTACCCGCAGGCACGCGCTGCTCTGACACCGCGGCTGTAATTGAGTTCACGATGATTTGTTCGGGCAGAAGGTCAGTATTGCCGACTGGTTTTTGGGTTTTGAGTGTTTTCATGGCGGCAATTATAGAGGCCTATCTGAACCACCACAACCGCCATCACCACAAAAATTAAAATTTATGGTTGTTTTGTTAACAATAATAGTTAACAATAATTTTTCTATCAATAAAAGCCTGAATGACTGGCGGTGAGTGTATATGAAAATTTTAGTAATGAATCCCAATTCGACGACATCGATGACCGATAAGATCGTGGAGAGTGCGCGCAGCCGTGCCAGTGCGGGTACCCAGATTATTGGCGCTTCTGGAACAGATGCCCCAGCATCGATTCAAGGTCATCATGATGAAGCGTTGTCGGTACCCGGTTTGATCAGACGCTTGCAACAAGCAGAAGCCGACGGTGTTGATGGGGTGGTGGTTGCCTGTTTTGATGATCCAGGCATTGGCGCTTGCCGTGAGGTGTTTTCTGGACCTGTGCTTGGCATTTGTGAGGCAGCCGTGAAGGCCGCTAGCATGATTTCGACCTCGTTTAGTGTGGTGACCACGTTGCCGCGTTCTGTTGCCGTGATTGAACACCTCATCCATGGTTATGGTTTATCACACCGCTGTCGCCGTGTGCGCTCGGCATCCATTCCAGTGCTCGCCCTTGAAGAGCCAAACTCTGGCGCTCGTGAAAAAGTGCGTGATGAGATATTGCGTGCGGTGCGTGAGGACAAGTGTGAGGCGGTGGTGCTGGGCTGTGCGGGGATGGCAGATCTGACAGAGTGGTTGACTGAAGAGACGGGCGTGCCCGTGATTGATGGGGTGGTCGTTGCCACTCGTATGGTCGAGGCGTTGGTTGGTTGTGGTTTAAAAACGAGCAAAATAGGGGCTTATGCCATGCCAGTACAAGGTTAATTATTAACCGATACATTTTTTGAGGGAGGAGGACACAATGGAGAATGCAAGAGGCGCCGCCGTAGCGGTAGAAGCAGATACGTTTGATAATAAGGCGATAGGAGAGGAAAGCCTTGCACCGCAAACCACCCGTATCATGGGATCTTGGTCTTACTTATTTGCATGGCTGGGTGGGTGCGTATCTATCGGGACGTTCACAGTCGGTTCAGGGTTGGTGGGGACGCTAAATCTGTTACAAGTGGTACTGGCCATTACGATTGGCTGCACAGTGATTGGCGCGGCATTAATGCTAAACGGCCGTGCAGGGCACAAATACGGCATACCTTTTATGGTGCAATGCCGCTCATCTTTTGGCTTTTCTGGCAATCGTATCCCAGCGCTCGTGCGTTCTATTCCTGCTATCGTTTGGTTCGGCTTTCAAAGCTGGATTGGGGCAGGCGCGCTCAACTTGGTGTCTGATGCCTTATTTGGCTACAACAACCTTGTTGTATTCTTCATTGGTTTTCAATTTTTACAAATTGGCTTATCAGTCCTTGGTTTTCATGGCATCAAATGGCTTGAAAATATCGGTTCGGTGTTTATCATCGGCTCACTGGCGTATATGTTTTTTAGCGTCCTCAACAAATATGGCGACGTCATCTCCAGCAATTTGGTCAATGTTGAAGGCACGTGGGGCACTCCGTTTTGGGGTGCCACCATGCTATTTTTGGGCGTTTATAGCACCATGATGCTCAACGTCTCTGACTATTCACGCGAGCTGAATCACAACGTTGGGTTTTTTCGGCAAGTGGTCATTTATGCCAACTCCATCTTACCAGCGACTTTGTTTATGGGACTGATTGGTTTGATGGTCACCAGCGCAACGGGTGAGGTGGATCCTATTAAGGTGTTCTCCAGTGCAGTCGATAACAAGCCGCTGCTCATCATTACCATGCTCTTTATTGCCTTTGCACAGGTCACTACCAATATCTTAAACAACGTGGTACCACCTGCTTACGCGTTGATGGATATTTTTAATATTAAGTTTAAAACCGCGGCTGTCATCGTGGGTTTGCTCGCGTTTGGCACCTTTCCATGGGAGCTGGTCAAGGACGAATCTGCGGCTGGCTTGAACCTCTTTATCCAGACCTACTCGGCCTTTTTAGGTCCTCTGTTTGCCATCTTAGTGGTGGACTATTATGTCATTCGTAAGCAAACCCTTGATCTGGACAAGCTTTATGATGCCAATGGCCCTTATAAAGGGGTCAACATGGCGGCGATTATCGCGATGATAATCGGTATCGTGGTGGCACTGATTTTTAATAGTGTGTCTTGGTATGCCAGCTTGATTCCAACCGGATTGATCTATTGGATTTTGATGCGCAAAATGCCTGCCGCGCAGCGTTTTATGTCATAAAAGGTTAGGGCGTGCCCCTACTGCAATCGTTTATCACCGTTTCTAAAAAAAGCCTGTTTATCTACCAGGTAGACAGGCTTTTATTTTGGCTATAGACATATTGTAGAGAAAAAATGCCTTCTGACTTTCTGAGCTCACTCTGACAGAGGCCACAAACAATGGATATCGGTATGGTCGATTAAAAAATTGATGATAACCAAAGCCGCAGTTTTAAGGACCAAAGAGGTTGAATGCCTGTCAATCCCTGCGTCATCTCGCCATCTTTTAAAATGACATAAGAGGGCGTGACTTGCCCTTGCCAATCGGTAAAAATATGACCTTCTTGATCGTTTATGGTGGTAAAGCCAAACTGATGCTGATCGAGGTAGCGGTGTAAATCTTGATCATCACCTGACTGCACAGCGATAGTGATGACAGCATGATCGTTTGTCGCTGCTAGCCTATTTATCGTTGGCGATGTGACACTACAGACTGAGCACCATGTCCCCCAAAAATATATCAGTGTTGGCTGCTGGCGACTCAGCTCGGCCAAATCCACCGGTTGCCCTTGATAGTCCATTAATTGCAATTGCGGATCGGCTGGCATGACAGGCTGTCGCCACCAGTTGACCACACTATAAATCACCAAAAATATCACCCCATAGAGCAGTGCTGTCTTAAGCAAAGACAGGATGCGCTGTTTGGGTGTTTTTTTCGGTTTTTCGAGGGTTTTGTCGATACCATTACCAGTCGTCATAGGGGTTGCTTTTATACTTTTTATGTGTTGATAGATAAAAATAAACGGCTGATGATGCAGCCGTTTATTGGAGTAAAAAGTCAGTGGGGAGTTATAGCAGATACGTTATTATGGCTTTTGCGCGCGGTTTTGTAAGGGATCACCAATGAGCACACTGCCTGAGTTTTCGCGGCGTTCGGCATCGCTTAATTTACTGGCCGATACTTTGGACTTTTTCTTCCATTTTAAACTAAATAAGTCATCACGGCGGTCAATCAGGTTGTGCACTGAGCCTTCGTGACGCACGTGGGTAAGCTTATCTAAGTTGACATCAGAGAAGAAAATCATCTCGGTATTGGGCGTGGTCTCTGCCATGATGGCATCATGTGGGAATGCAAAATCTGACGGTGAGAAGATAGACGACTGTGCGTACTGAATATCCAAGCTTTCGACTTGTGGCAAGTTACCTACCGAGCCGCAGATCATGACATAGCATTCGTTTTCAATGGCACGTGCTTGAGCACAATGGCGTACACGCAAATAGCCGTTTTTGGTATCTGTCCAGAAAGGCACGAATAAAATATCCATATCATCAAGCGCGAGCAGACGAGACAGCTCAGGGAACTCGATGTCGTAACAAACCAAAATACCGATACGCCCCGCATCGGTGTCAAAGACCTGTACTTTATCGCCACCTTCAATGACCCACGCGCTACGCTCATGCGGGGTGATATGAATTTTGCGTTGCTCTTCAACCGTACCATCACGGCGGCACAGATAGCTGACATTGTACAAGGTATCGTCTTCGTCTAATAAAGGCATAGAGCCTGTAATGACATTGACGTTGTAACTGACGGCCAAATGCGAAATTTCATTTTTAAACCATTCGGTGTAATCGGCCAAAAAGCGAATGGCGATGTTTTGGTCAGTAGACTCGCACAAGCCCATCAGCGGCGCGTTAAAAAACTCAGGCAAACAAGCAAAGTCAGAGTTATAATCGGCCATCACATCGACAAAGAACTCCACTTGCTGGAGCAACTCTTCAGGCGACTCGACCTCACGCATCTGCCACTGAATACCACCGATACGCACCTCAGATTTACGCGTATTGGGCTTATAATCTTTTGGCTCATAATAAATGTTTGACCACTCAAGCAACGTGGCAAAGCCTTTCGACTGTTTGTCATCTGGTAGGTAAGCGGTCAAGATGCGCTTGACAATAAAACCATTTGATAGTTGAAAAGACAACGCTGAATCATGGATTTCACGGCTTTCAACAGCATCAATATATTCGCCTGGGCTCAAGTCTTGATGATTATGATAGTTGGGAATGCGGCCACCCGCCAAAATCGCGCGGAAGTTGAGCTGACGGCACAGTTCTTTGCGTGCGTCATAGAGACGGCGACCGAGACGGTAGCCACGATAATCAGGGTCAATCAGCGCATCCAAACCATAAATAGCATCACCCTCAGGGTTGTCTCTGATGATCTCTTTTTGTCCAATCAAATCATCATAAGTATGCGGGTTGGAGAATTTTGCATAATCGACACGCATGGAGAGGACGATACCAATCAATTGATCATGATCAAATAATGCAATCTGCCCTTCAGGAAAGGCATCAATTAAGGTGTGAATGGTTGTTTTGGACCAAGCACCACCTAAGTTTGCATAAACACGGTCCATTAGTGCTTTTAGTTGGGGATAGTCTTTTTTCTTGATCTCAGCGATCGTGAGATGAAAGTCATCTGTTTTTTCAATTTTACTCATGATATTCCTATATTAAATTTCTACTAAATTTGAGTATGCGTAATGCAATGATCCTAAACACTCGATTTTGTCAATTTTTATGAAAAAAAACCAATAAGAATATTCCAATAGTCAGATATAGCCGCTACAATAATTATTACTCTATTTACAATGGGTTATAGCAATATTTTATGCCATGTTGCTCAGTGTATTTGAGGTTTATTCTGACTGATATAGAGGAATAAACCTTAGTAATCATTGCCTGCCGTATCACTTGGTTTTTTATTGGATTGTTAATAACGAAATACAGGGTTGCCCAATGCCTTTACAACGGCGACTGTTTTGCTATTTATTATCTAAATATAAAATCTAAGTAATATCTATCAGTATCATTCATTTTACTTGCTATGATAGCAAGCTATATAAGTAATAATAGTCTCACGTAGTAACTATTTGCTACGTTTTTGTGAGTCTGCAGCTTTATCTACTTCAGGCATAGTATCGTCTTGCTTGTTTCATTTGGCCAGCGTTATCGGCTTTTAGGATTATTTTATTATGCCCTTAACTCGTAGCAATAGAATCAAGCAATGGGATGCAATACAAGAATCAGCACTGGTTCAATTGGTCTATGTCAGTACGCTAACGCTCGGTTCACGCCTGAATACCTCGATATTCGAGGACGTAGAGGCTCATGCGCGCGATTACAATGAGCAGCATGGTATTACAGGCACACTGTGTTATGGCAATGGTCAATTTTTGCAGTGTATCGAAGGCGAAAAAAGACATGTCTTTGCGCTACAAGAACGTATCTTTGCTGATAGTCGTCACAAAAATATCGAAGTGCTTTTACTACAAGAGATTGATCATCGCAGCTTCTCAGATTGGCGCATGCGTCTGCTGTTTTTGGAGCGCTGGCTATGGTCGCCTGCCACCAAAGAACAAGCGGCACAGTTGTCACTATTTTTACCGTTTGCGCCGCACGGCTGGTCACCTGATCGTACTGAGCAATTTTTGCAAATTATCAAAAATTTCGATACCCAGCCACATATCAAAGCAGCGGGCATTACTTACAATGCGCTAGGCAATATGTTCCGCCATGTCGCCGCGCCGCATCAAGCCTTTTTGATTGTCCAAGGGTTTCTTAGTATCTTGCTGGTAGTGGGGTTGATGTTGCTATACTGGTAAACCATGTACCTTTACAAACGATGATCTGATGAATAAAAAAAGACGCTAGCCTATGGGTTAGCGTCTTTTTTTGAGATAAATAGTTGGCCTATCAATCACATATCAAACACCTTCCCGCGATTCATAATATTATTAGGATCAAACACCTTTTTCACCTCACGCAAGTACTCAATCTCCGTCTCACTGCGGCTGTATTGCAGATACGGCTTCTTCGTCATACCCACCCCATGCTCAGCCGAGACCGACCCGCCATATTTTTGTACCGTCTCAAACACGTGCTTATTCACCACCTGACACTCGCTAAAGAAATCATCCTTACTCATGTTCTCAGGCTTTAAGATATTCAAATGCAAATTACCATCACCGATATGACCAAACCAGCACACCTCAAAGTCAGGGTAATTGCTGCTGACAATCGCATCAATCTCTTTAATGAACTCAGGCACATAACTGATCAGCACAGACACATCATTCTTATACGGGGTAAACACCGAGATCGTCTCTGAGATGTACTCGCGCAGCTTCCACAGCTCAGCCGCCTGACTAAGGCTTTGGCTCATCACCCCATCAACCACCCAGCCTTGCTCTAAGCAATGCTCAAAGACGGCCATGGCTTTTTCCATGATGGGCTCATAAGGCGCTTCAAACTCTAGTAGGGTATAAAACTTGGTACGTGATTCAAACGGCTCTTGTACTTGACCATGTGCCATGAGCTTATCAATCGCCACATCATCAAAAAACTCAAAGGCAGTCAAGTCAATCTGCGCTTGAAAGGCTGATAAAACATTCATGACGTCACTAAAGCTGTCCATACCCAGCACTATGACATTTAGGTCTTGTGGCTGACGCTCAAGCTTGATTTGTGCATGGGTGACAAGACCTAAGGTTCCCTCAGCCCCGATAAACAGTTGACGTAAATCGTAACCCGTGGCGTTTTTCACCATGCCGCGGTTGAGGTGCAAGATATCCCCTTTACCCGTAACGACCGTTAGTCCCATGATCCATTGACGGGTCATGCCATAGCGGATGACTTTGATGCCGCCAGCATTGGTACCGATGTTACCACCCATTTGACTAGAGCCTGCTGAGGCAAAGTCGACAGGATAGTAGAGATTTTTTGATTCGGCAAACTGCTGTAGCTGTTCGGTGACAACGCCCGCTTCAATCTCGACCATGCGGTCCGCTGGATAGAACTGTCCAATCTGGTTCATTTTATCCATGCTGACGACGATCTCGCCATTGGCAGCAACCGCGCCTGCTGAGAGTCCGGTACGACCACCGCTAGGGGTGAGGACGACGTTATGCTCATTAGCCAGTAGGACGATGGCTTGTACTTGTTCGGTGGTCTTTGGAAAGACGATGGCAGCGGCAGCGGGGGCGAAGTGCTTGGTCCAGTCTTTGCCCCAGTGCTCTAAGCTTTCGGCGTCGGTCTTTATTTGGCTGGGGTCAAATTGATGGGTGTCAGTCAGTGAGCTTAGGATAGTCTGCACAGCGTTGGTATGGGTTTGGGATGTGGGCTGATCGGTAGTTGTCGTCATGGTCATATCTCAATATTGGCGTAAGCATGATGTTGGAGCTACTTATTATATAGCGAAATGGCGATAAATTCAGTGAGGAGTCGGCTCGCAATAGCAATAAGTGGTGGATAGCTTTTTGATACAAAAAGCGGGAAATAATAAAACAGTGGCTTGGTTTGACACAGAGTGATTCACTATAGCATAAAAAATTTTCAGGCTAGGTAACCAATAATTTATCTAATCTGCTAACATCGGCGTCAAATTTTGTGTAAGATATCTGGACTGTTTTCGTTTCATCCATCACAGATTATCCGACAGATAATCTTATAAAACAAATATAGGACAGTTCTCATATGGCGTTATCACTACAAAAAGACAAAATCCGGTTTTTATTGCTTGAAGGTCTACATGACAATGCCCTAAAAGTATTGGAAGGTGCTGGTTATCACAACATCGAAAATATCAGTCACGCGTTAGACAAAGATGAGCTGATTGAAAAGATCAAAGATGCTCACTTTATCGGTATTCGTTCGCGTACTCAGTTGACGCGTGAAGTACTTGAGCATGCGCATAAGCTTATCGGCATTGGGTGCTTTTGTATTGGTACCAACCAAGTTGATCTTGATGCGGCTCGTGATTTGGGTATTCCTGTCTTTAACGCGCCATTTTCGAACACCCGTTCGGTGGCTGAGCTAGTATTGGCTGAAGCGATTATGCTGTACCGCGGTATCCCTGAAAAAAATGCAACCGTACATCGCGGCGGCTGGGGTAAGTCTGCGACCAATTCACACGAAGTGCGTGGCAAGACGATCGGTATCGTCGGTTACGGCTCTATCGGCTCGCAGTTGTCTGTGCTCGCAGAAAGCTTTGGCATGAAAGTCATCTATCATGATGTCGTGACCAAGCTGCCTCTAGGTAATGCGGTACAAGTAGGCAGTCTAGAAGAGCTGCTCTCAACCGCTGATATCGTGACATTACATGTGCCTGATGTGCCAAGTACGCGCTATATGATGAAAGCTGAGCAGTTCGCTCAAATGAAAGAGGGCAGCTACTTCATCAATGCCGCTCGCGGTACGTGTGTCGAGATTGATGATCTGGCGGATGCGATTGAGTCTGGTAAAGTGTTGGGCGCTGCTATCGATGTGTTCCCAAAAGAGCCAAAGTCAGCTGACGAAGAGTTTGAATCACCATTACGTAAGTTTGATAATGTGATTTTGACGCCGCATATCGGTGGTTCAACACAAGAGGCACAGGCCAATATCGGCCTTGAAGTCGCTGATAAGTTTGTCAGATATTCTGACCAAGGTGATACGGCGACTGCTGTGAACTTCCCAGAAGTCTCTATCCCGTTCAAAGAAAACTCGCATCGTCTGCTACATATTCATAGAAACGTCCCAGGCGTACTGTCTCAGATCAACCGCTTGTTTGCTGAAGCAGGGATTAACATCCTAGCACAGAGCCTGATGACAGAAGGTGATGTGGGTTATCTTGTGATGGATGTCGATTATAACGATTCGACGGCGGCACTCGATCAATTAAAAGATGTAGAAGAGACTATCCGCGTACGTATCTTGTTTTAATTGGTACGAATAGCTGATATAAAAAAGAGAGGCTCTATTACATAGAGCCTCTCTTTTTTTGTATTTAATCAAGTTTTATATTTAGTCAGCGTTGACGTTGTTTGCTGCTTCTGCCTGTAGACGCGCTTCCGCTTTGGCGGCTTTGCGCTTCTCTATCACATCCATCACGTCACTACCAATATGAGCCTCGCCGCGCTTTTTCGCTAGCTGCATTTGGTGCTCGCGCTCACGGAATCTAGCTTTTTGCTCATCTGTGGCTTTGTCAATACAATGCGGGCATGACTCGCCTTTGATATAGGCTGGGCTCTGCATGTCATCGCTAGTGATCGGCATACGGCAGGCAAAACACTGCTCGTAGTTGCCCTTTTCTAAGTTGTGATTGACTGATACACGGTTGTCAAAAACAAAGCAATCACCTTGCCACATAGAGTCACTGGCTGGGACTTCTTCTAGGTATTTTAGAATACCACCTTCTAAATGATAAACCTCTTCAAACCCTTGCTCGCGCAAATAGGCAGTTGACTTCTCGCAGCGGATACCGCCTGTGCAGAACATGGCAACTTTCTTATGCTTGGCTGGATCGAGCTCTTTTGATACGTACTCTGGAAACTCACGGAAGGTCTCAGTGTTCGGGTTGACGGCATTTTGAAACGTACCGATTTGTACTTCATAATCATTACGTGTATCGATGAGAGTCACTTCAGGATCTGAGATCAATGCATTCCATTCGCTAGGCTTTACATAGCGACCAACGGATGCCAACGGGTCGATATTCTCTACGCCCATGGTGACGATTTCTTTTTTGAGCTTCACCTTGGTACGGTAAAACGGCTGCGCATCGGTATAAGACTCTTTGAAAGTAAACGTACCAATCGCTTCGATATTGCGCAGATAGTCAAGGATGGTATCGATACCCTGACGCGTACCAGAAATCGTACCGTTAATGCCTTCGCTTGCCAGCAATAAAGTGCCTTTGACATCGTTATCTAGCATGGTATTCAAAATCGGCTCGCGATACTGCTCAAAGTCAGTGAAGCGTGTGAATTTATAAAGTGCGGCGACGACGATATTGTTGGTTTCGCTGTCGTATTCGGCGGCGTGTTGCTGATTATTTGTGCGGTTGTCAGTGGTCATGCAAGTCTCCTGCTGGCTGAGTCGTAAACCCAGTGCAATATTAAAAAAGGTAAATAAGTGAATAACACTAGCACAATTGTGGAATTAGGCCAGTGCGCGCGTAGTGTAGCAAATTTTATGAGGGTTTTGAATAGTTTATGTCGCTCAGCTTGATAGGAGCTGAAATAATAAATGCTTTGATTATAAGATAAAAATAAAAAAGCCCAGAAAAATACTGAGCTTTTTATAAAGGATTTGATGTTTTCAGCTTTGTTTATAAATATGTTTCCTATGATATTGTAAATACTTCTTATGCTCAGAAGAAATATTTGATAGTTTCATTTCTTTGTTGATAGATAAGGCCTGAAGGTCATTGGCACTGATTTTATTTGAGATTAGTATTTGACCTAAATCATCGAAACTTATAAAACCTGCATCAAAACACACATCCAAATTTGGTGATAGAAGTAAGCCGTTGTAAAGGCTAAGACGTTCTATGTCTCCGCATTCAGACCAAGGTTTGATATGAGATGCTCTTAATAGTTTTAGTTCCTTACATCCAGTGACAGCACAAGCAGACCAATATTCAATAAGGTTTTGTCTAAACAGTCCTTGACCTATACGTGATCTTACAACTGAGTCCTTCTCTGTACTACTAAGACTTAAATACTCACTAACATCAGCAAGCTTATCTTCTTTTTCCATTTGTGCAGAAAGCATCCAAGCAAACGAATGAGCATCTAATAAGCTAACTTCACTTTTGAGTTTTTCAATTAGCATTATTTTGATATCACTAATAATTTGCAAGTAAATAAAGTAGTTTTCCCAAGAACAACGTTGACTAGTTTTGAACTCTATTCCTAATAATGAGAATGCTCTATCAAAATAAGTAGGTGCGATAGGTAAGTATTTCGAGTTATCTTTAATAAAGTAAAGATAAGCTAAAAGAGAATAGTTCCTTCCAAAAATTTTAATCAATTCATCAAATATTTGTTCGTCATTTGATGAGTGATAAAGGTTAAATAAAGCGCTCTCAACTTCCTCTGTCTTAATAGAGTTACCAATTGCTTCAAAAAGTGGTTGATGTGGTCGATTTTGTTCACCATAGCGATTTTGCCATGGAACTAAATTATTATCTGGAAACTCAATGGTCTCGATGGTTGCCAATATAATTTTCCCACTTCCAATATCATGATTTTTCCATGTATGAAACGAAAGCTTGTTGCGAGCAACTCTATAAATTTGATACTTATATCCTTCTTGTTGATCTGTATAAGGATGTGAAGCAAAAGATACAAAAGGTATATTTGACTTTTCTCCTACAAACCTTATAAAAGCATCGTACTGTCTTTCAAAGAGGTATGGGTTTATTGTTGGGGTAACTGTTTGCATAACATTCCTTCGATTTAGGAGGCTATAAATTTATCAAATGAATAGGATTGAGCTGCTTTCAATTTATATAAATCCTTTGCTTTCATACACAAAAAATCCAGCTCAAAGGCTGGATTTCCTATTATCAACTTAATCTTTTTTGAGGTTCGTTTAGAGTTTACTTACTCTGGAACCAGCGATCCGCTTGGTTACGTGCATTGGCGATGTCTGAGCTTGATAAGTTCAATGCCAACTGTCCAATCTTGCCGCGCGCTTTGTTACGGACTTTTTCGTCGAGCATGCCATCACGGGCAGCCAAGTCATACCACTTATAAGCATCGACCAGATTTTTTTGTTTTTCATCCAAGAGGGCAAGGGTATAGCTTGCACGGTTGTCGCCACGCATGGCCGCTTTTTCTAGCCAGTGACGGGCTTGTTGCAAGTTAGGCTGTACGCCTTCACCGCGTAAGTACATGATTGCAAGGTTTAATTGCGCAGGAGCAACGCCCTGCTGAGCGGCTTTGGTGTACCACTGGATAGCTTGCTGGGTGTTTTGAGCGATACCTTCGCCTTTTTGCAAACGCTTGGCTAAATAAAATTGAGCATGGTCGTTGCCTTGAGCGGCACGGTTAGACAGCTCGCTCACAGGCATCAGCTCAAAGCGTGACGTATCAAGCGGTACGTTGGATATTAACTCAGCATTGGCCAAACCAGCACAAGAAAATAAGGCAGTAAACAATGCGGCTTTTAATAGTTTCATAGCAGCTCCAAAATTAGGCAGTTAATACGCAAGAAAATTGTACCGCTAAACATTGTCTCGCTAAAGGCAGTTAGGCGGCGATAACAACTAGGCGAAATCTTGCGAGTGGCATTTACCTAATTATTAGCAATGGGGTTTGTCATTTTGGTGTTATCAAATTGGCCCAAGCTAATTAGACAAACGGTCGTAATAGTGGGTTGACTGACAACATTTTGCTAGCTTAACACCCAAACTTACGAAACTCAAATACTAATTACAAGATTTCATCGCTACCTGTACCTGATTGTCCTTAGTAAAATCATAGAGTTACTATAAAAAATAACCAGTTAATAATTTAGTAAGGTCAGAAGTCAAAGCGCAATGATCATCTTGCCGACTCATATATATATCAAATAGTTGACGTTATTTTGGATTTTTTTTGGTAACTCGGTAGATGGCAACATCTGCGAGTAGATTGGGTGCTTGTCTAATCAGAGCGGTCATCAGCGGTGTATGTCCTTTATCAGAGTCACTGACCGCAAAGCGGTTGATAATGTGGATATCATGCTGCGTACATAGCTGTTCAAAGTCTTTAAACGTACATAAATGAATGTTTGGCGTGTTGTACCATTCATAAGGCAGTGCCTCAGACACCGGCATCAGACCCTTTAGTCCCAAATGAAGACGGTTTTGCCAATGGGCAAAGTTAGGAAAAGTGATGATCGCCTCACGAGCGACGCGTAGCATATCGAGCAGTAGGACATCAGGCGCTTTTACCGCTTGTAGCGCGCGCGCCATGACCACGGTATCAAAGCTGTTATCGGCAAAGCGTGCCAAGCCATCGTTTAGGTCTTGCTCAACAATCGATAAGCCGTTACCGATTGCTTCGTTGATTTTGTCCTCGTCAATCTCAAGCCCATATCCAGTGACGCCCAGTTTTTGCTGTAAGTGAGCGAGAAGCTCGCCATTACCGCAGCCCAAATCCAGTACATGTGCTTGCGGTGCAATCCAACGCTCTGCTAATTGGTGATCCATTCTCATGAGCGCTCTCCTGTGGCTGGGCGACTATGGGTAATAAATGGCGCTGTCAAAAATCCTCTAACAGCACCCATGTAGCGAGGAATATCAAATAAAAAAGAGTCATGTCCATGCGGCGCATCAATATTGATATAGCTGACTGGTTTACCAGTCGCCATGAGCGCGTCTACGATCTCCTGAGAGCGCTCTGGGGCAAAGCGCCAATCAGTGGTGAATGAGACAACTAAGTACTGGCACTGTGTATGAGCCAAGGCAGCTTTGAGTGCAGAAAGCTCACGCTGACGCTCGTGGTGACTATCATGGTCAGTATCATCAATGGCCTTTAGCGTCTCTTCAAAATCCTCTTTGATCGCATTGACTGAAGCAGAGATTGACGACTCAATAGGCGTCATTGATTCTGTCACGTCATCTGGTTGGGCTGATGAGTAGTCCCGCGTTGGATCAAAATAATCCAAGGCTTTGGTCATGAGCAGATAAGTATTGGCATCAAAGTTCTCACTAAAGCGCTCGCCTTGATAACGTAGATAGCTCTCAACCTGAAACTCGACATCATAGCCGTACATGAACTTGCCCGATTTTAAATCACGACCAAACTTGGCTTTCATCGCGTCATCAGTCAAATAAGTGATATGACCAACCATCCGTGCCAAGATGAGGCCGCGACGAGGGTAGGTACCAGCTTGTATGTAGCGTCCATCCTTAAAATCAGGATCGGACAATATAGACTGACGGGCGACTTCGTTAAAGGCGATGTTCTGAGCAGACAGTTTCGGCGTACTGGCAATCACCACACAGCGTTTTAGCCTATCGGGATAGTCGACGGACCATTGCAGCGCTTGCATCCCGCCCATCGAACCACCGACGATGGCATGCCAGACATCGATGCCAAGACGATCTGAGAGCATGGCTTGGGTTTTTACCCAGTCTTTAATCGTGATAAGTGGGAAATCAGGGCCGTAGACTTGTGGCTCATTGCTGTTATTTGCCTTGCTATCGCTTGAATCGATACTGTCATCCGAACTAATGCTATCGGGATTAATAGTTGTTGGCCCTGTTGAGCCAAAACAGCTACCGATGTTGTTGACACACACCACATAAAACTGATTGGTATCGATGGCTTTGTTGGGGCCAATCATATTGTCCCACCAGCCCGCTTTTTTGTCATCAACGCTATGAAAGCCAGCTGCATGATGGTTGCCCGATAACGCATGACAAATCAAAATCGCATTTGATTTATCACTATTGAGCGTGCCGTAAGTCTCTACCATCAAGTCAAACGAGGGCAGAGTACGGTTACATTCTAAGGTCAATGGCTCAGCAAAATGGAATTTTTGTGGCGTAACCACACCCACAGATCCAGCAGCAGTATTGGCTGAGCTGTTTACGTGAGTTTGAGAATTAGGGGACTGGTCACTGGTATTATCAGAGCGTGCGTTCAAAGCTACCTCGCAAGACAACAATCATCAATAAAATAAGAGCAAAATAGGAAGGTGTTGACAGACTACTTTGCCTACACCGTTTTTATAAACTGGGCTTGCCTATTGTAGGGTGATGCGCGGAGGAGTACAACCGCCGAACCGCTCTTTTAAAGACGCTTTTATAGCATTATGTCGTAAAGGATAAACGATAAAAGATTGGCGACTGCGTATCAAATTGTACAAGTGCGCTTTTGCCATGCGTTATGAAGGGATAAAATGCTACACTAATGCGGTGTTTGCACAAAGGTGTATGAGCAATCTGGTACCTTTATGATGACACGACTTCTAATAACTTACTGCTGATAAATAGTGCTGCTATGAAACCTGAATTGCCTCCACGTATTTCTGTCCTGTTAGTCAACCTTGGTACGCCAGATGAGCCAACGGCACCTGCCGTACGACGCTATCTCAAACAGTTTTTGTCAGATCCGCGAGTGATCGAGATTCCCAAGTTTTTGTGGGCCATTATCTTGAATTTGTTTGTCCTGCCAAGTCGTCCTAAGCGCGTGGCAAAGGCTTACGCCAGTATCTGGGAAGGGGATTCGCCGATTCGTAAAATATTAAAAAGCCAAGTTGAGCTATTAGAGCCGCGTTTGGCAAATAGCGTAGCGCCATTTCGCGTCTCTGTGCATCCTGCGATGAGCTATGGTAATCCTGGATTGCCTGATGTCATGGATGCGTTGCGCGGAGAAGGCGTGGACCACTTTGTTATCTTACCTTTGTTTCCGCAATACTCAGCCTCTTCAGGTGGTGCGGTATATGATGCGCTGACGAAGTGGACACTTAAGCAACGTAACCTACCAAATTATACGATTGTCAAAGATTACTTTGCGCATCCACTATATATTCAGGCATTGGCTAACTCGATACGCCGCTTCCAAGAAAAGCATGGTAAGCCCGAAAAATTAATGTTTAGCTTTCACGGTATCCCGCAGCCTTATGCTGATAAAGGCGATCCGTATCCTAAGCGTTGCAAGTGTACCGCTGCGCAAGTGGCACATGCACTTGGCCTAAAAGAAGACGAGTGGATTATTAGTTTTCAGTCGCGCTTTGGTAAGCAAGAGTGGGTAAAGCCGTATACCGATGTGGTACTCGAAGATTGGGGCAACTCTGGTGTACGCTCGGTACAAGTGATTAGTCCTGCATTCTCAGCGGATTGTCTTGAGACGCTAGAGGAACTTGCTATTGAGAACCGTGATAATTTCCTTAACGCGGGCGGGCAAGAGTATCACTATATTCCTGCGCTAAACCTTGATGAGACACACATTGAATTGCTCGAAGCGTTGAGCTTGCCTCTTGTAAAAGGCTGGGCTGGCACACTTGATGGATGGGTATAATCAGCTGAAAATATCTATTACTGTTAGTTAAATGATAAGCCATAAAAAAGCACGCTTAACGATATTAAGCGTGCTTTTTCGCTCTAAAGGGCTATGTCAACCGCAGTGCTAATTTCTAAAAATCGTCATCATTGCTACGTTCTGCAGCGTCTCTATCAGCGATATCTGCCGGATCTGGATAATCGTTGTCATCAAGATTGTCTTGCACCAAAATCTCATCGACACGTGATTCATCTATGTTTTGGCGATGCATAGGCGTTAGTCCTTGTGTGGCAGCACTACCGACTTCTGAGTTGTCAAAGCCTGCACTATTGTCGATGACATCATCGTTGTCGATTGTGTGTAGCATTGGGTTGTCTAAATCAACCAACTGGTTGTCTTGGTTATCGCTGCTGTCATTATTGTCGCGGCGATTGCCATCGATATGATCCATCTCTTCTGGTAATGGGTTCTTTGAGTTTTCCATAGTTGATCCTTTATTGTATTTATTAGAGAGAGTATCGCACCAACTGTTTATGATATTGTGCGTTGCGATGTTATTAATATGCCTATCAGTGTGTACGCTTATGGCGTTTTTCACTAGTAGTAAGGTGTCACAGGATGTTCAAAAAATGTAAGGCGATTGCCAAAAAGTAAAACGGCCACTCATATGGAGCAGCCGCTTGTCATTATAGGGTCGTTTATAGTTTTCTTATGATGTCAGTATAGAGAGAGCATGATAATGATTGTACTAATGATTGACATGCTTGAGCTCATAATTGAACTTCTGTGCCAGACACGATTCATAATCAGCCAGCTTAAATCGCCATAGATAGGTCAAGGCAATCGCGTAAATCGCAGTTTCAGATAGCTCTTCGACAATCTCCCCAAAGGTATGCGGGAACATAATGGCGTTCTCGCCCATATATTGAATGATTGCCAGCGCGGTAACGATGAGGTAGAGCGAGACTGGCACGTTCTTTAACACTGCCCATAGGTAGTGCCTCGAATAAGCTAATAGGCCAAGCGCGACGAGATAGATAACGGTCAGCACACTGTCTTCCCACCAATCATAAGATTGATTTAAAAACGAGAAATCGCTCGGAACCAACAAATCTGGTAGATAGTTTAGCTCGCGACGAATGACGGTAAAAAATACAAGTACGGCTGCCAACCAAAAGGCCTGAATGTGCTTGATATGACTTTGTATCATGTACAACGCAGCAAACAGACAAATAGCAAGATCATACTAGGGATTTCAATAATGCCATCTGAACTCAAAATAACTAGCTCCTGCGTATCAAAAAAATGTGTCAAAAACAAAAAAGTGAGCCCGTAGGCTCACTCTAAACCGAAAAACATCTAACGAAATATGCATAATTTACTATGACGCTATTATAACCCAATATGGTAATAATAACGTCATAGAATATAACCAAGTAGTCATAAGTGGTTGTTTATATAGATAATACAGTGGGTTTCAAAACCCATCATATCTTTAAGCTCACTAGCGTTCTAAGTTGACCAAATCAATGATTAATGCGCCTCATCCCAGTTTTGACCGCTATCAGTCTCAACTAGTAACGGTACAGCAAAGTCGACATGCCAGCCTTTATCTACCGCTGTTGTCCTCAAGACATCTTGCATGGCATCGGTAATCAATTGGCTAACCGCGTCTACTTTATCGGCATCCACTTCAAACACCAGTTCATCATGGACTTGCAGCAGCATTTTGGCTTGATCTTTCGGCAATACCTTATCAACGGCAATCATGGCAAGCTTAATCAAATCAGCAGCGGAACCCTGTAGAGGCGCGTTGATTGCGGCGCGCTCAGCGCCTTGCTTGACCATACGATTGCTATGATTGATATCAGGGGTATAGAGTTTACGGCCTAGTATCGTCTCGACATAGCCTTGCTCGTACGCGCTAGCACGGGTATTAATCATATAGTTTTTGACACCCGGATAGCGCTCAAAGTACATATCGATATAGTCTTGCGCCTCGCCGCGACTCATTTGTAGCTGCTTGGCAAGACCGAACGCACTCATACCGTATAGCAGACCAAAATTAATGGCCTTGGCATTACGGCGTTCAGTTGGGGTCACGTCTGCAACGTCCTTGCCAAGTACTTCGGCGGCAGTCGCAGCATGAATATCTAACCCTTCGTTAAAAGCATGCGTCAAGTGCTTATCACCTGAGAAATGCGCCATGAGACGTAGCTCGATCTGAGAGTAATCCGCGGCCAAGATGACGCGACCTTCTGGTGCGATAAAGGCTTGGCGAATCAGACGACCCGTCGCCGTACGAATCGGAATATTCTGTAAATTAGGATCGGTTGATGACAGACGACCAGTGCTGGTGAGTGCTTGATGATAACTGGTATGCACGCGATCCGTCTCGCTATCTGCAACATTGTCGAGCGCGTCGGTATAGGTGCTTTTGAGCTTAGATAACCCGCGATATTCTAAGGTAATATCGACCAATGGGTGATCGATTTTTGATAGAACCGCTTCCCCAGTCGAGTATTGACCAGACTTGGTTTTTTTACCGCCCGGCACGCCAAGCTTTTCAAACAGCATCTCGCCAAGCTGCTTCGGTGAACCCAAGTTGAACTCTTCGCCAGCAACTTCATAAGCCCGTTTTTCTAGTGCGATAATCTCTTCATCAAAGCGTTTTGATAGCTCGTTTAAAAATGAGCGTTTGATGAGAATACCGTTTGCTTCCATCTGGCAAAGTATCTCTGCTGTTGGAATCTCTAACTCATGGAGCAATTTGGCATTATTGGCATCGTTAGCCAACTCAACGCTGAATACGTCAAATAATTGATAGGTGATATCGGCATCTTCACACGCGTAGTCACTGGCGATATCGATAGCCACTTGGTCAAAGGTGACTTGTTTCGCCCCTTTGCCTGCCACATCTTCGAAACTGATAGTCTGCGTTTGTAGATAATGGCGCGCCAGATCGTCCATACCGTGGCGAGTGGCTGCCGCATTGATGACATAGCTTGCCAGCATGGTGTCCATTGCCCAGTTATTTGGCTGCTCATGTATGGCGCCGACTAAGTCAATATCATAGTGCGCAAGGATATGCGCATCATACTTTAGATGCTGACCGATTTTACCGATATTCGGATTCTCTAACACAGGCTTTAAGCGTGCTAATACCGTATCGCGTTCGAGTTGTTTCGCTGTCAGCTCATCACCTTCTAAGCTATGGATGAGCGGAATATAATAGGCCTCGTGAGCTTGTACGGCAAAAGATAAACCGACGATTTGCGCGTCACGCCAATGGACGCTAGTGGTTTCGGTATCAATGACGAAGTGCGGCGCTGCCTCTAAAGCTTCAATCAGACTATCAAATGCTGGCTCGTCGAGCACAGTGTGCCACGCTTTATCTTGATGGTTACTGCCCGTCATATTATCAGTGTTGGTCGATTGCAGTGACTTGGCAATTTGTGCCTGTGACTCAGCGTCTGCTTGGCTGTCAGCGACACTTTGCGCGCCATTCGCAGGATGGTTTGGGTGATCGAGTGATGCTAGCTCATTTCTAAACTCAAGCTCGGTATATAGGGTGCGAAGCTCCTCTATATGCGCACAAGGATCGGTATTGATTTTGAGATCATTCCAGTCTTGGCCGATTTCGAGATTGGTGACGATGGTAGCGAGCTTTCTATTAAAAGGAATATCATCGGCATGCTCGATCAGACCTTTTGCACCGCGACCTTTGATAAAGCCAATGTGCTTGAGCATGTTGTCGATGTCACCATACTCAACCAACAAGTCTTTGGCAGTTTTCTTACCGATACCTGGCACGCCTTTGATCCCATCAGAGCTGTCGCCCATGAGCGTTAAGAAATCAATCATTTGGTTTGGGTTAATACCAAACTTATCGATTACCGCTGGTGTATCGGTGATTTTACCGGTGAAGCTATCTTCTAATATCACGCCGTCATTGACCAGCTGCATCATGTCTTTATCGCCCGTTGAGATGACCACATGATGACCCTGCTCAACAGCGCGGTAGGCGAGTGTACCGATGATATCATCGGCTTCTGCACCCTCAATACGTAACAGTGGGATACCTAAAGCGCTGACCAAACGATGGATATAAGGGATTTGCTCTACCAATTCTATATCGATAGGCGGACGAGCTGCCTTATAGTCAGGCGACATATGATGGCGAAAAGTCGGTGACTTGGTATCGAAGCAGACAGCCATGTGGGTCGGGTGATAACGACGCATGAGTTTGAGCAATGCGTTCAATGTGCCACGTATCGCATTGGTGATTAGGCCCTGCGAGTTTTGCATGGTTTTTGGGAGGGCATGATACGTGCGGAACAAATAATAAGAGCCGTCAACTAAGATAAAGGGCGGCTGGTTTTTGTCTACATGACTGGTGTCCATCAGTGCCACATTTGGCATATCGTCAAAGTTTGGTAAGGCTTTAGGATCGATTGCCTGATGCGAGTTGTGGTCACTGTCGGTTGTATGGTCGTTTATAGGATCAGTCATAGAGGTCACTTATCAGCTGTTAGATAAAAATATGCTCTTATTATAACGATAAAACTGGCGCGTGCCGAATTGCTTAACCGTTACGAGATGTTCTAGCGGTTTTATTTTTTCACCAAAATTTCAGACAAAAAAAGAACCCAGACCAGCTGAGTTCTTCTATAATTAACGTATTTTTAATTAACTACTTTCTCAATTAATTGTTGATAATGAGTCTCATAATACGTTATTTTACTTCTGAGGTAACTTCAACATCGATATTGCCTCGTGTGGCTTTAGAATATGGGCAGACGTCATGCGCTTTTTCGACCAGTTTTTGGATCTCATCAGCTGACAGATCGGTATTATCGGCGATTACATGGATTTTTACTGAGAGTTTGTACTCGTGGTTGTCACCTTGCAACAGGTCAACAGACGTTTCAGTCGTTGAACCAAAGCGTGCGTCTTCCATCTTTTTGACAACGCCTAGTGCGCTATCAAAGCAAGCGCCATAGCCCATAGCAAGCAGTTGCTCAGGGTTATTGCCTTTTTGATTGCCACCTGGTGGGGCCATATTGATCTCAAGATCGCTATCGCTCAAGGTTGCCGTACCCATGCGGCCGCCCGTGACAGTAGACTTGGTTGAATATAAAGTTTTCATAACACATCCTTTGTTTTGGTTTTTAGATTTTCGTGGTAAAGCCAAATATCCAACCTAGGATAACAAATCATTAAAACAGCTCAGTGAGTCAGTAGTAAATATTTACGACAACTTTGTAAATATGACTTTCACAGCTCTCTACAGTAGCAATACCTGCTGATGCTAAAACTGCCCCATACTGCGTTACAAATCTCGCTAAGGCATCTGCATTATCGTCGCTTTGTGCCTTGTCTGGAACAATTTTAGCGATCAGCAGTGCCTATTTGCGAATGTTCAACACGCCCTAATATCATCAAATTGGGTGATAAAAATCTAAATCATAAGGACATTGTTCGATGAATAGAATGGTTGCGATATCTGGTGTTTTCTTCTGGACAATGCTTACTTTAATAGGCTGCGAAGTAGATGACGCCAGTTATGGTTCTGATAGCGACAATATTACGCTGACGAGCTTTGCCAATAGTTACGATAGTAAGGCCAACGATACTGCCGTTGCGCGCATCGATGAGACCTATCGTACAGGCGCACGCGAGATCAAAACCACCAATCTCATCAACAGTTATAGTAACCAGAGCCTAAATGATTTAGACAGAACCATATTGGCAGATAATTTTGAAGGTCGACTTGAGAATAAAGACATCGAAGTCAATGGTCGCACGGTCAAGCGTCCTATTTACGAAAAAAACAGTAATAACAAACTGGACTATCAAACCACCTATCAAACACTGAACTTGTCTGGATTGAGTGCCAATAGTTATAGCGCTGGCACGAGTATTGAAGAGCGCCGCGGTATTCTCACCGATTTGAGCAACTACTCAGAAATTCCATCCAATGTTGCCTTTCCTGAAGGCTCCGTTTGTTATATCCCAGTGGTGACAAGCGAGCGCTCGTTTTTGGCATTTAATGAGAGAAATAAGACAGGATATACCTCAATAGGAAGATGGATTGACGCTGCCAAGCAACGCTTTAGTGACGACAGAGATCATAGAACCTCTCAGTTTGGTGTTGGTATAGCAAATAAGCAAAAAGCGGCGCAGGTGATGTTTTTTGCATATAACAATCAACCAGCCTACGAGTATAGTGGCGTTGAGTATGGCAATGACATATATGAAGCAAACTATGTTGCCAAGGGCAGCACTGATCCAAATATAGATAGCCGCTTTGGCGTGGTAGATTGTACGCTTGTGAACGAGGTGGCCGCAGACTTTATAACCGAGCAAATCAAGCGTTATTATTGATCTTGAGCCATCGCTATCACCAAGCCAAAAAGGCTTATTCACACGCCCTATCTAATTGGTAGAGCGTGTTTTTTGTGCGTGAACTCTGCACCATAACGCGAAATCGGCTACAATACGCTCATTATTGATTTTACTTATTTAGATTGACTTCTAAATGACACAACTGTTGAAGCTGAAAATTATGAGCGTAGATCCAAAGAAACTCAACAAAGAAGTGGCCAAGCGCCGCACCTTTGCCATTATCTCGCATCCCGATGCTGGTAAAACCACCATGACTGAAAAGCTGTTGTTATGGGGACAAGCGATTCAGGTCGTAGGTGAGGTTAAAGGCCGTAAGACCGATCGCCATGCCACCTCAGATTGGATGAGCATGGAGCAAGAGCGCGGTATCTCAATCACCACCTCTGTCATGCAGTTCCCATACAAAGACCACATGGTCAACCTATTAGACACCCCAGGTCACGCCGACTTTAGTGAAGATACGTATCGTACCTTGACTGCCGTGGATAGCGCACTGATGATGGTCGATGGCGCAAAAGGTGTCGAAGAACGAACCATCAAGCTGATGGAGGTTTGCCGCATGCGCGATACGCCAATCATTTCGTTCGTCAACAAGCTCGATCGCCAGATTCGTGAGCCGCTTGAGCTACTGAGTGAAATCGAAGCGGTACTAAAGATTAAATGCGTGCCCGTCACATGGCCGATTGGCATGGGTCAGGATTTTGTTGGGGTGTATCACCTTGCAAAAGACAAAACCTATCTTTACGAGAAAGGCAATGGCGGCAAGATGACCGTCTCTGAAACGCGTGAAGGCTACGATTATCCTGATATCCGCGAGCGTCTAGGTCAGCTGATGTTTGATGCTTTTGAGGAGTCACTTGAGCTGGTACAAATGGCGCTAGAAGAGTTCGACGTAGAGGCGTTTTTGGCAGGTGAGATGACGCCAGTTTTATTTGGTACGGCACTTGGTAACTTCGGTGTCAATATGGTACTCGATACCTTGGTCAAATATGCCCCGCCACCAAAAGCCCATCCAACGACTGAGCGTGAAGTATCAGCAACCGAGACTGACTTTACAGGCTTTGTTTTTAAAATTCAGGCAAATATGGATCCACGTCACCGTGACCGCATCGCCTTCTTGCGCGTGTGCTCTGGCAAGTACGAGAAGGGCATGAAAATGAAGCACGTGCGTTTGGGTAAAGACGTCCGTATTGCCGATGCCTTGACATTCTTGGCCGGTGACCGTGAAGCGCTAGAAGAAGCCTATCCGGGCGATATCATTGGTTTACACAACCACGGCACCATCTCTATCGGTGATAGCTTCACTGAAGGTGAGGAGCTGAGCTTTACCGGTATTCCTCATTTTGCTCCTGAATTGTTCCGCCGCGTGGTACTAAAAGATCCGCTCAAATCAAAAGCCCTGCAAAAAGGACTACAGCAATTAAGCGAAGAGGGTGCCACGCAGGTATTTATGCCGCAAATCAATAATGATTTGGTCTTGGGCGCGGTTGGGGTGCTACAGTTTGAAGTGGTCGCGCATCGCCTCAAAGAAGAATACAAAGTGCAATGTACCTTTGAGCCAGTATCGATTGCCACTGTACGCTGGATTCATTGTGATGATGACGTGGCTTTGGCAAAGTTCAAGAAAAAAGCCCATGACCAGTTATCAATCGATGGCGGTGGTTATCTGACTTACCTTGCGCCATCACGGGTCAATTTACAATTGATGCAAGATCGTTATCCAGAGATCACCTTTAGCAGCACGCGTGAGCATTAAAATTATTTGTATCAAATATACCTGCATCGCTTATTGTTCAATGATTAAGACACGCTAGCCGTGTCTTTTTTATTGTCCGTTATTTATGCCGCAAATGAGTCAAGAGAGGTTTTGAGTGATTAGCAACACTTCAAAAACACAAACAGTGTTCCTACAATACAGCGCGATTGTTACGGTAGAATGTATTACAACATTTTATATTTATAAAAGAGGATGCATGAAAGCTATGGTTCAATCTCATCTTAATAGGTTCACGCTGATGCATATTTCTTTAGGCAGAGTAGGGCGTACACGGCGAATTGGTCTTTTAGCGAGCGGCCTATTATTGGGTGCGGTCAGCATATCTGTCAACGCAGGCAGCTTCGTCAGTACGACAGAATATCTTGACTATCAATTACCAGAAAATATCCAAAAAGTCTGCACTGAGCATGACAATTGCCCAGATATTGAAGTCGAATATCTCAAAAGCAATCACAGCTGGATAGACAACACCGTCAATGCACGTATCGATAATTTGGTCGTTAATAGCAAACCCACTGAATCAGAGCCTATTAAAACAAAAAGCAGTCGGGCAGACGTCACGGCTGCGATCGATGATTTTGCCGCCTCGCAGCTTCAGGACACGCCTGAAGAGGTTTCGTGGGCTTATAACTTGATGGTGACGCCTGATTATTTGGGTCATGTCAATAACTTTGAGCTGTTTGAGATCAACTCTTACGTCTTTACTGGCGGTGCTCACGGTATGCCTTATAGTGAGTACTTGACGTTCGATCTGAATACCAAAAAACAAGTCACCCTTGATGATATGCTGATCAAAGGTCAAAAGCCTCGTTTTGAAGCGCTTGCCCATGAGGCATATAAAACATGGGTGAAGACCGTCGCTGACGATGTCAGTAGCTATGAGAAAAGTTGGCCGTTTACGCTAAGCGACAATGTGACCTTGACAGATACAGGTATGAATATTCGTTATCAGCACTATTCTATTGGCCCGTATGCTTATGGTATGCCGGTATTGAGTATCCCTTATAGCAAGCTTCACAACGTGATAAAGCCTCAATTTATACAACAATAGACAAACAGATAAATACTGATTATGACTGTTACCACAGAGTCGTCAGTTGATTGATATAGATAGTAATTTGCTTAAAAGCGTTTAAAAATTAATAGAAAAATAAGGAGTAACAAGATGACGGATAATACAGATAGCGTAAGCACGACAGCAGAGATGGATACTTGGCAACTAAATGCGTTAACAGAGGCGCTGGGTGATCTGACACTGACAGTCGAGGATAGCTTGTCTGTTGGTCGCGGCGGTGACAATGATGTGGTACTCGGCAGCAAGCAGGTATCTCGTAATCATGCCGTGCTGAGCGTACTAGACGGTCAGTTATACGTAAAAGACTTAGACTCTTCTAATGGGACGTTTATCAACGATCAGCGCATCGTTGGCAACGAATCCAATCAATTACAAGCTGAGGACACGCTTGGTTTTGCAAGCTTTAGTTTTAAGGTGCAAGCTCCAGTCGCAAGTGAAAATGCGACTAAAGCAGAAGAGACGCTAGCACCAGCAATAACAGAGGAATCAGCGCACAGTATCGATAATGAGGCTACTCAAACACAAGTGCCTGAGCATGAAGAATGTATTATTGAAGACCCTGTGGTCAGCGAACCAGTCGTAAAACAAACAGGTATCGAGGAGATCGTACTTACTGCAGAGGATGCAGAGACATCACCTGTTATTAGTCCTTCAGACACTGTAACGGATTTGGCAGACGCGTCTGATATTGAGACGACTGAAGCGGTTACATCAGCCACGCAAGAGCCAGTAGTCAAAGAGACAGGTATTGACACTGTTTTGTCCGCTGCAGACAGCACAGCGCCTACAGCAGCCGAACCAACAGTAACGGAGCCAGAAACTGTGACGACCAACGCGCCATCAAAACCGACAGCATCTCATGATGCTGAGCCGACTGTACGTGAAGAGCCAGCAGTCCAAGCTGAACATGACAAGACAACTAAGACGGAATTACAAGAAGAAGCTGATCCTGAGGTACTAAAAGCCAAGCAGGCTGCAACAGCGCAATTCTCTGGAACTGCCAATTTAGGGCAAGAGCACGATCTTGGCACCCAAGGCAACAACGCGATGGATCAAGAAATCAGTAATCCTGCTAACAAAGGTCATGTAGAGAAAAAGTCTAGCGGTGGTTGGTTTATATGGGTATTCGCTGCCATTTTGATCATTGGCCTAGCATTATGGCTATTTAACATGGGTGTTATGTAATGATAGCCCTTATACATGGTTTGGATACAACCGCGCTTAGATAGCCGTTATGTTTATGAGCGTTGTATTGCAACAGCTGATTTATAAAAGCTGATGCGTATCCATAACTTTGTATAAATATCGATAGGTAAATAAGCCAATATAGCGCCAACATTCAAATAAGATGTTGGCGCTATATTTCATTTGGCCGCTTGCCGTTTTATTTTTTGCCAGTATGTTGTTAAGAGAGCGTTACTATGATGACTTTCGAAGAGTATCAAGCCTTTAAAGACCGAGGTTTTAGTCATGCCCCTTTAGTAAAAAAGCGCTTGATGGATGCACAGACTCCCGTGTCTATGTTCTCCAAAGTGCGCGATTTGAATGGTTCGGCTTACCTGTTTGAATCCGTGGTAGGCGATGAGCGCTGGGCACGATATTCAATGATAGGGTTGGGCAGTGACTTGATTTTGCAGTATGCTGATGGGTATATGATCACGAAAAAAAACGATCATACTGAGACAGACATGGTAAAAGATCCTTTCGGCTATATTCGTCAACTGATGGCGCAGTATCAAATGCCAACCGCTGAGGATGTGCCGGCATTACCGAGTTTTAGCGGTGGCCTAGTGGGTTATTTGGGTTACGATATGGTTCGTATTATTGAGCCTAGTGTGGGCCGATCTGATGCGGCCAACCCAATGACGATGCCAGATATGTGGCTGATGCTATCAATGAGTGTTATCGTCTTTGATAATTTAGAAAATACCTTGTCCATTATCGTTTATGCCGACTGTCAAACAGAAGAGGGCTATAGCAAGGCCATTCGCGAATTAGAAAAAATCGAAGAAAAGTTGTCTGAGCCATCTAACTTATCTGCCCCAGTCATGCCGACACCAGCATTCACATCGCAAACAGGTAGCGAGAAGTATGCTAACGATGTCACTCAGATAAAAGAGTATATCGCAGCAGGTGAGGTGAGACAGGTAGTACCATCGCAGCGATTGACGGCGGATTATACAGGGGATTCGCTGGCAGTATATCGGGCATTACGCTATCTCAACCCATCGCCTTATTTGTTTTTGGTGCATGGCTATACGCTCGATGATCATAAGCGTTTTGATATCATTGGTGCCTCTCCTGAGATTCTCTCACGGGTTGAGGATAGCAAAGTCACTGTGCGCCCAGTAGCAGGAGCACGTAAGCGCGGACAAGATAGCGCTGAGGATTTGGCATTTGAGACAGAGTTGCTGCAGAATGAAAAAGACATAGCCGAGCATGTAAGGCTTATTGATTTAAGCCGTAACGACATCGGCTGCGTCTGTGAGCAGGACAGTATTGAAGTCACAGAAAAGATGCTCATTGAGCGCTATTCACAAGCCATGCACATCGTGTCCAATGTAGAGGGGATAATACGTGCTGACAAGGACGCGCTCGATGTATTTTGTGCGACGTTTCCGGCAAGCACGCTATCAGGCACACCCAAAATTCGCGCCATGCAAATCCTAGATGAGATAGAGCCAGTGCGCCGGACGGTCTTTGGCGGCTCAGTGGGCTATCTTGGCTGGAATGGAAATATGGATATGGCCATTGCCATTCGCACAGCTGTAATGCGCCGTGGCAAGATACATATTCAAGCGGGTGCAAGCATCGTTGCCGATTCTGTGCCAGAAGCGGAGTGGGATGAAACCAACAACAAAGCGTTGGCATTGATAAAAGCGGTAAAAATGGCCTGTAATGGCTTGCGTATTCGCTAGTTGCTTTGCTTGTTGTTTGCTAGAAGAAAGTGGGTTCTTCATTAATAGCAATGATGCCGTATTTTTCTTTAGAAAAAATAACAGCATAATCAGTGGCTTGGATATTTTTATTAAAATAATTGAAAAAAAATATGAAAAAGAGCTTGCGCATCTCAAAATATTTGATAGAATAGCCACCACTTTAAGAGAACAAGCCGACTTAGCTCAGTTGGTAGAGCAACTGACTTGTAATCAGTAGGTCGCCAGTTCGATCCCGGCAGTCGGCACCATCTCTCTTAAAGCAGCTTTTTATGAACTTGTCTTAAATGAAAGTCATTTTTGTTCAAAGCAACCTAAGGTGGGGTTGGGGAGCGGTCAAACCCAACAGACTGTAAATCTGTCGCGAAAGCTTCGAAGGTTCGAATCCTTCCCCCACCACCATATTTTTTAAAAGTTTGTTATAGCGCCAAGCATGCTCTATATAGTTTACAACTCTCGATTAGAATTGTTAAGATTAGAGTAAATGCGGGTGTGGTATAATGGTAACACCTTAGCCTTCCAAGCTAATGACGCGGGTTCGATTCCCGCCACCCGCTCCATATATACACCATCGCAAAGCCTATTAATTATTCATCACGACATCAGTTATTACTACTGAATCGTGATATTTTTTTTAGTGCAGCTTAAAGGTTTGTAATTTACGCTCATATAGCTCAGCGGTAGAGCACTCCCTTGGTAAGGGAGAGGTCTCGAGTTCAATTCTCGATATGAGCTCCATTTATTGTTTACACCTTTTACGCTTGTTTTGCTATTTATATATAGCTTTGCGTCAATATCGAAACGATAGACTATTGAAACATAAAAAATTATACGACATATAATGATTCAAAGGTGACACTAAGGTGTTGCCTTTTAGTGCTGTCAGTACATCACGAAATATTGGTTTTAATGGCTTACTATATAATAGTGTTCAATCTAGCAGATTGATAGTATTAAAACTGGTAGACGAGTATGCAAACATTAATACATTATTTTTTGCATTTTGGTTTTCCTCTCGTCATTGCGGTTATATTTTTTGAGAAAGAATGGAAAAAAGCCTATCTGGTTTTGCTAGCGACGATGTTGGTGGATGTAGACCACTTAGTTGCTAACCCAATTTTCCAGGCCAACAGATGTAGTATTCATTTTCATCCGTTACATACGTATTATGCAATGCTGGTATATGTGGCTTTACTATTTTTTCGTAAACCCTTTAACATCATTGGCATTGGCTTGCTTTTTCATATGTTAACGGATTCTATAGATTGTTTGATGATGTCAGTTAGCTGATATCTTTGTACATCAAATCGTTGAGCGATTATAAGTAGCATTATATTCGAAACCTCTTTAGACAATAGAAAGACGGGTTTCGATCAAGAGAGATATGACTATTAAAGACAAGTCAGCGTATAATAACGGATACAAAAATTAGTTCGAAGTACTGTTTGATGAGAAGTTGTGTTTCAGCAGTGATTCGTGCGGTTGATAGCTAGGTTTATGATGAGTTAGTTTTATTATGAGCCATTAAACAGCTTTTTATTGATCATTCACCAAAAAAAGAGGAAATACCCATGGCAAAGGCCAAGTTTGAACGTAACAAGCCAC
>NZ_JAKDJE010000031.1 GCF_030454045.1 Psychrobacter sp.
AACAATTTTAGCGATCAGCAGTGCCTATTTGCGAATGTTCAACACGCCCTAATAACAATACATTGAGATTTTCATTCAATATAATAATTTTAAATAAATAACGGAGTAAGATATGAGAGAACGTTACGCAAGTGGAATTTCAGACGATACCGCAAAAAAAATGATTGATTTGCTAAATGCAAACCTAGCAAACGTGATTGATCTAACCCTAGATGGTAAGCAATGTCATTGGAACTTACAAGGTACTGGTTTCATCGGTGTGCATCAGTTGTTAGACGAAACATCAGATCGTATCCTTGAAGTATCGGATACTATTGCTGAGCGTATTGTGATTTTGGGCGGTCAACCAAATGGCTTAGCAAGTCGTGTGGTAAAAGAGTCTATTCTAGATGATTACCCAACTGACATTACTGAAGTAGATCAACATGTACGCGAGCTAACTGGTCGCTACAAAAAAGTAGCAGAGGCATTAAGAGAAGCTATTGCTACTGCTGGTGATGCTGGCGATGAAGATACCGCTGACCTATTCACTGAAGCTAGTCGCATCATCGATAAAGATGCTTGGTTCATCGGTGCAAATGCGCCAAAGAAATAAGTATCCGTGAATTAATGGGTATTTTAGACCCATAATTACGAATAAAAAAGCCGTCATTATTGACGGCTTTTTTGTGTCTTACACAATGAATGACGTATCGAATATTTAACAATCTACCTGCTGTCAATGAATCCGTCTACTGTATTCTCTTTTATTGACTTGCTGTATAGATCAAACATCTTCTAATTTCAGAATATCAGCATTTGGAGCCGATAGTGTCAAAATTGCCTCTTGGAATACAGGGTTGCCTCGGAACAAGTTTTCAATTTCCTCAAACTTTTGAGCGACATGTTTTTCTTTCTGATTGCCTGCGATATCCACTGCGGCGACCATAAAGATCTTTTTAGGACCAACCCACTCTAGGTGTAGATAGGACACACTATCGATATCTGGATGATTGAGTAGTTCGCTCAAGACGTATTCGTGCATACGGTCAGTGACTCTATACCCCACCAAAAAATCACGGTTACGGCTAATCAAAAATATGGCGACCACTCCCAGTAGTATGCCCACGATGATAGAACCGAGCGCATCCCAGTATGCCTCACCAGTATAAGCATGCATCCCCATCGCAGCCGCCGCAATCACCAAACCAATGACGGCTGCTAAATCCTCAAAAAATACGCCACGTAAAGTCGGATTGGAGGTATCCACCACATAGCCAAGCGCACTCACATCCAATGCTTCGCCATGCTTTTTACTCTGTCTATAAGCCTGAACCAGCGAAAACCCCTCAAGCACAAAGGCGACTGCTAAAACGATAAAAGCAATCGTATAATTGGTCTCAGATTCAGTAGCGTTCCACTCCTTAATACCCGTATAGATAGAGACAATCGAGCCTGCCGTAAATACACCGAATGCAGCAATCATCGACCAGACGTATGACTCTTTGCCGTATCCTAGCGGATGGCTTTTATCAGCAGGTTTGATCGCCTTTTTTTCTGCCACAATCAGCAGCGTGCCATTGCCAGCATCTGCCCACGAATGCGCCGCTTCAGCAATCATGGAAGCAGATCCTGTCAAAAAGGCAGCCACGGTTTTTGCAATCGCAATAATGATATTGGCCCCAACAGCAATCAATACTGTAATGAGTGATCCCGAGTGCTCATCATTGGTCTCAGGGCTCTGATTTAGGACATGCTCTAACTCGGAATCATTTGGGGTTTGCAGACTGCTAGCACCGCGCGCACGAGGCGACTGCGCTTTAGAGGAGGCGGACAAATGGCGTTGGGGATTAGCAACCGATGGTTTTAAACTCATGCTAGACTCACTGAAATGACATCTTGGTAAAATATATTCATAGTAGATGAATGGCTTGAAACAGGTATCAGCTTAAAGCAAGCGTAGCAAAATATCAGTGTCTTTTTAGTGAGTCGCTGTAGCGTATATAGGCCGTTATATCATCAACATCTGATAACCAGATCTAGTGACCCTATTTGGCAATATCTTCAGGCTCGCCAAAATTTTGATTCAAGCTTTCAATATCACAACTGGGACGATGTGCGCTTTCCATACGCAGTTTTTTTCGCTCTATCGCTGCATCTGCTCGGCATTGCTGTAATTTATTTTTGATGACAAGCGGAGGGACAGGAGTTGGCTTGCCATTATCATCGATAGCAACCATTGTAAAATAGCAGCTATTGGTATGGCGCACGGTACGAGCACGCACATCTTCTGCCTCAACACGAATGCCAATCTCCATTGAGGTATTTCCCACATGATTGACACTGGCTGCAAAGGTTACTAATTCGCCCACATAAATAGGCTCACGAAACATAACTTGGTCCACGGACAATGTCACGACATAGCTACCACTATAACGACTGGCACAAGCGTAAGCGACCTGATCGAGCATCTTTAGCAAATCACCGCCATGGACATTACCGATAAAATTTGCCATATCAGGCGTCATCAATATCGACATATATAGTTCATGATTCAATGGGGCTTTTTTGGCAGTCGAGCTGGTATTGTATTGCGGCATAACGTTCCTTAAATGGTTTGACACTTATTTGTTGTGCCTACCATTTATACAGTAGGACACCAAATAGCGCAAACAGCCCTATGTCTCTAATCGGTCTAGGTTATGTAAATTAGAGCTATATAGGGCCAGCTTTTATGAATAAGGGCGATCTTGGTTAGCTCAACCAATGAAATCGATAAGCCAGCCAAGCGACAATCGCGCTGACTGACCCCGTCAAAACCCCGCCCCATACAAAGTCAACGAGCGCGGTATCGAGTGTAAAACCTTTGTACAGTGCCAGATTGGTAAAGTCATATGTACCGTAGGCCATTAGACCAATCAAACCACCAAGTAAGAAAATATGACCAACTGATGCACCTGCTTTGATTTGTGGATATAGAATCAATATGCAGAGTGCCAAGATATAAAACATATAAAAGATACCAGCTGCCATCATGTTAGGCTCATCCGCCAATAGATGACCGATGCGCGACTCATAAAAGGCGCCTTTCATGGTCGTCAGCCAGACAGCATCGACACCCAAAAAGATAACCACCGCGGCGAGATAAATAAAAACATAACCCATGATAATACCCCTTATAAAATGAATAGAAACGGATAAAATTTATAATGTCAGTCGTGGTTGGATAAAGTCTAAAAATGCCAGAATACGCGAAGATACGGCACTGTTTTTGTAATAGACCGCCTGTATGGATTCGCGATTGTTTGGTCTGACTATCGCCTCAGGAAAAGCCATATCTGTATCACCTAGCTTATACTGTCGCTGTGTCTGCCATATCTGCATCATGAAAGGCCGTCTCATCGTTCGAAACCGTTTCGTTTTTTAAGACCGCACTTGGCAAATCGGAAAAATGCAGCGTGTCGATATTGTTAGGCTTCACCGCAGTGACTTGAACCACACCGATGGTACGCTCCAAGAACCCCCCTTCGCAGTAACAGAAATAAAACTCCCATAGGCGGATAAAGGCATCGTCATAGCCAAGCGCTTGAATATCTGCACGCTGTGCCATAAACGCAGCACGCCAATCACGCAGCGTATATGCATAATCAAAGCCATAATCGTGTAATTGCTTGATGACCATGTCCGTCTGCTCAGTAAACTGTGTCGTCAGCTCTTGGTTTGAAAGCAGACAACCACCTGGGAAAATATGCGTTTGGATAAAATCGACCGAATCGATATAGTCTTGATAATTCTGATCATTAAAAGTGATGGCCTGCAATACCATAAGACCCGTCGGTTTTAGCAAGCTATTACACTTGGCAAAGAATGTTGGTAAATACTCATGTCCCACCGCCTCAATCATCTCGATACTGACCAGTTTGTCGTACTCTCCCGTCAGCTCACGATAGTCTTGCTTAAGAAGCGTGATCTTATCAGACAATCCTGCCGCTTCGACTCGTCTCTGTGCCTCATCATATTGCGCATCAGAGATAGTCGTGGTGGTCACATGGCAGCCATAATGAGTAGCTGCATAGATAGCGAATCCGCCCCACCCTGTACCAATTTCAATCACACGATCGTCAGCACTGAGCTGTAAACGTTGGCAGATTAGCGACAGCTTGTGCTGCTGAGCATCGCTAAGCGTCACATCAGGCGTCAGATATACGGCTGACGAGTACATCATCGTATCATCCAAAAAACGCTGATACATATCATTGCCCAAGTCATAATGCGCTAGGATATTGGATTTAGAACCAGATTTGTCATTACCACGTAGCTGATGCTTTGCTTTCTCAAATGCTTTACTAACGCCCGCAAAACGGTTTTCTACTTTATTAAGCACTTCCAAGTTACGCGCCGCCAAACGGATCAGGCCCGTCAAATCATCCGTGTCCCATTCGCCATCGATATAACTGTCTGCCAAAGCGATAGAGCCACCAAGCAGCAGTTGACGATAAACCGCACTATCATGAATCTCTAACGTGACGTTTAGAGAATGTCGACCTACTGCTGAACTACTTGCTACCTGAGGAGCGACTTTGCCAAAGCTAGTTGTCTTTGCTGTTTGCTCACCAAAGGTCTCAATCAAAGTAAGACTGCCAAACTGGATGTGCTGTAATGCACGAAATATCAGTTTACGAGCAATATGATTCACGCCGTCACTTACTGGTTGTAGTACGGCACTTTCGTTAACCACTCTACTCATTCGAGCAGTTAATTTCTCTAATTTTGTCACTGGTGCTCGGTCGGTCGGTCGTACTGACATCGTATGGTTGTCCTTGTCTAGGTTCTTTTATTTTGAAATTGACTATATAAAATGTTTTGCTGGTTTTTGTATTTCTAGATTATCAATCGTTTAAAGTTTCGCTTTTTAAAGAGGCAGATGTTTTCTGATTACTATCGGCTAGCTTTTCATCATAATTGATATAAGGCACCTTTTTGATCGCATAGAGTTTAAAGGCTTGCCCATAAATACGCGCTAACGAGGTCATGTTCATCAGTGGGTTTTTTCGTAAGCTATTGCGAACGGAGGTTTCTGTCAGCGGCACCCCTGATATCTTTATACCCGTTTTTAGGACCTCCCCACGCTCATCACTGATATCAATAGCGATACGAACTTGCAAGCCTGTGCTTGACTGCTTATCTGCCGTATGTTGTTGTGTACGTTTCACCGTCACCTGCCAGTGGTATAGCTGATCGATAGGATTAAAAGGTGACACATGAAAGTCTTTATCATGACAAAACTCAGTCTCCTCTCCTTCTAACAAAAACCCATAGTAATGACGCTTATCCCAAGGTGTATTGGATACTTCAGCCAATAAGTGCGTCGGCGTCTGCTGCTCATCAAACCCTAGGTAAAAATTGACTGGGCTAAAATACATACCTGCATTACGGCATACGAGTAATCCCAACATATCTCCTGTAGGACTGCTACCTGCATGTTTGATAAATGCTTGGCTCAAACGCTGCTTTAGCGCTTGATTAGACGGTAGGTCATTATCAATATCTTCGTTGCTATTTATGCTCTCATTGTCACTTATGTTCTCATTGTCATTTAGGCTTTCATTGCTACTTAGGCTATTGAAACCCTCTAGATAATCATTAGGGCAAAATTGTTGTAGCGCCTTTGTCTTGGCTGAAAATAAAGGCAATCTTTTTGCCAATAACTTCTTTGGTAATATCTTGCTCAGGTATGACGCGCCTAAAGCTTTATGGTCACCCAAAGCTGCCGTGTCTACCTCTGGCAGTGCCTGTCCTGCCGCCAATGCACTGATATTGATGCCCCAATAGCGATACGGATAAACAAAATTATTCACACTAGGAAGCAACCGGCTATGCCATGTCGTGCCCTCAAGCAATTGATGCGCTGATGCAGTTGTCTTGCAGGGCGATTCATGCCTTGGCATAGCATTAGTAGGTTTGGTGGACACGGTCATAGATACTCTCTTCGGTAACGGCACATGATGATAGAACAATTTGCAATATTTCTTACAAAGCTATTTGACGTTACGGCGAGCAAATAAACCACGTTTTTTATTTTGGTAACTATCATGATCCTCACTCTGTAAGCGCTCAGCATACTCAACCAGCTCCTGATTGGTGGTCGCAGTGTTAATCTGACGCTTATCAAGGGTGCGTGCCTTTGTGTCAGCCTTTACTGGCAAGTCTTTATAACGAAACGGCGTATGTGCACTATCCGCAGCAGGCAAATGCGCTGGATCAACCTCGTCTTTTATATCGATATCATGGCCTAGCGCTTGACAAACACGTAGACCGCTGCGTACGCCATCTTCATGAAAGCCATTAAACCAATATGCTCCGCAAAAATGCGTATGCAACCCAGCACCAGAGATACTTGACCATTTGGTTTGCGCCTCAATCATTTTTAGATCGAACACTGGATGGCTATAATCAATGCTTTTGACGATTTGCTGATCATCTATCTCATGATTCAATGTGACCAAATAATTATGCTTCTTGGTCAGACGTTGCAAGATATTCATATGATACGTTAGCACGGGTTTTGCAGGTCGTTGTGTATTTACGCCAGCTTGATTCTTGTCTGTCACATTGCCTGAAGTCTTTCTATCAATAAGGTAGTTCCAGCTTGCCCATGCCAGTGGCTTCTTGGGTAAGACGCTCGTATCGGTATGCAATATCACCGTGTTTTCGGTGAAGCGGAAGTGACTCAGCACCTCAGTTTCAGTGGTACTGGCATCTGTTAGAATTTTCAGTGCAGTGTCTGCATGACAGGCAAAAACAACCTCGTCAAATACAAGGTTCTCGCTGTTGTTAGCATCACCTTTGTTCTGAACCGTCAACAGCACTTGCTCACCATCACGCGTCACAGACTGTACTGGACTATTGACTCGCACTTTGCCACCTGCTTTGATAAAGCGTGGAATCAGTTTGTTAACGTATTGTTTTGAGCCGCCTTTAATCGTGAACCACTGCGGACGATTGACCACATCGAGTAAGCCATGATTGTCAAAAAATTGCGCAAAAAACACCAGTGGGAAATCTTGCACTTCATCCAGACTGGTTGACCAAATGGCAGATACCATGGGCAGTAGATAGTTATCAGTAAACAGCTGACCATAGTTTTGTTGAGCCAAGTAATTACCTAGCGTCTGCTCAGTAAATCCGCTAATGTCTTGCCCCGCAGCACGCGCACTATCATACTCTTGACGGAGCTGCTTGATGTGCTTATTAAACTGCAAGATATCTTTGATAAACTGCCAGAACTTTGGATTGAGTACGTTTTTGCGCTGCGATAATAAGGTGTTGAGCGTATGCCCATTGTATTCAAAACGACGTGCGGTATTTTTGACCGAAAAGCTCATATCCGTCGCCTGAAATGGCACTTGCAGATCGTGGAGCAAACGGAAGAAATTGGGATAAGTACGCTCATTAAAAACAATAAAACCGGTGTCTATGGCGCTGCTCTCTACGTTACTAGTCTTTGCTTTTTTGCCGTCCTGTAGTGCCACATCAATGGTATTTACATGCCCGCCTATATAATCATTGGCCTCAAAAACGGTCACCTCATGTTGCGCGCCTAAGTAATGCGCACAAGTCAGTCCTGACACACCCGAACCAATAATAGCGATACGTTTTTGCGCTGACTGAGAGTCAGAATTTTTTGCATGATTGCTCTTATCAGTATTTTGATTGTCAGTTTTTTGACTAATTGCACGCTTGAAACGAGTAAACGGCATAAAGGCATTCCCTTCTATATTTTTGCTGTTTTTATCGTGGATGATCTGCTTATCAGTAAGTTATTTCTTATTGAGTTTCTCACTCACTTGCTGCCAGACTAAATCAGGTAGTGTGCCCAATGCTTTTAGTGGCATCGTTAGTTTTTTGGGAAACTCGATGACCTCGTGCCCGCTTTCTATGCCATCACGGATGGCTTGACTGGCCTGCTTTGGCGTCTGGATAAACGGCATAGGGAAATCATTCTGTTTGGTCATTGGCGTTTCAACAAAACCCGGTACGACCAAGCTCACCGACACATCGTGTGGTGCGAGGCTAATCTGTAATGTTTTCATCAGATAATGGATAGCAGCTTTTGAGCTACCATAAGCTTCAGCACGGGCAAACGGCACGTAAGCAGACGCTGAACCGATACCGACTAGGCGACCTTTAGACGCAATGAGCTTTGGCAATACGCCTTCGATGGCATGAGACAACGTACCCATATTGACTGACATCACCTTCATAAATACTTCACTATCGAAGTTTGGCATATCTAAATACTCACACATGCCAGCACCGCAAATCGCCAAATCAATGGTGTCGACCTTTTCAAAAGCTTCAATAACTTTATCCCGATCCATCAGGTCCAAATCAATCGTCTCTGCGCCGAGCGATTTTAGCTCAGCCAGCGCCTCGTCATCACGGCCGACAGCATACACGGTATGGTCCTCAAGTAGATAATCCTTGGTCAATTGATTGCCAATACCAGAGGTCGCACCAGTAATGAGAATATGTAGTTTTTTAGTAGCGTCTGTCATCGTGAATATCCTTTTTAAATGTTCTTATAATATGAAAAGCGTATCGCTCAACAAAGAGCTGAATAGAGCTGTCTTTAAATTCGGATGCAAGCTTTCATCTGAGCGTATTTGTGCTCTGTTATATGGCTTGTTTTTATTAACCTATACGCCATCTTATTTAACAAACCTAAATAGTTATAGTGGTCGGCTATAGGTTTATTGTTGTGTCTTCGCAATTGCCACAACAAAAGCATCTTATCTTTACTGTGGTCTTCATATTTATACAGTGAGTCATGCTGCAAGACAGTCCGCAATGTTTTGTTATCGGGGTAATAAGACAGCGCTATATCAGCATGCTACAATATTAAAATAGCCGCGCAGACATGGATGAGCGTCTCATTTATGATCGAATTGTGGCTATCTTCACGATAAGATAAGGCGATTATCTAAACTGCCTGATATCTTGTCCTGATAGTGATAAAAGCGTTATATAATTAATATCGATTTTTACCAATCCCACTCCCATATAAAAAGGATCTCTCATGAGCGAGTTGCAACTGTCTGACCGCGTCAATAGCATCAAACCCTCTCCTACGCTAGCGATTACCAATAAAGCAAAAGAACTAAAAGCAGCTGGCAAAGACATTATCGGTTTGGGCGCAGGCGAACCTGATTTTGATACCCCTGACCACATCAAAAAAGCAGCAATCGATGCCATCAATAATGGCTTCACCAAATACACCGCTGTTGATGGTACGCCAGAGCTAAAAACCGCCATCATAGAGAAATTCAAGCGCGACAATGACATCAGCTACGAGCCAAACGAAATCCTAGTATCGGTCGGTGGTAAGCAGTCATTCTTTAACCTAGCCCAAGCGTTTATCAATCCTGGCGACGAAGTCATCATCCCAGCACCATACTGGGTGAGCTATCCTGATATGGTTATCATCGCAGAAGGCGTACCAGTCATCGTAAAATGCCCCGCTGAGCAAGATTTCAAAATCACCGCTGAGCAGCTAGAAGACGCCATCACTGAAAAAACCAAACTGTTGGTATTGAATAGCCCTTCTAACCCAACAGGTATGATTTATACGTTGGACGAGCTAAAAGCCATCGCTGAAGTATTGAAAAAGCATCCACACGTGTATGTGGCATCAGACGACATGTACGAGCACATCCGCTGGACGGGTGATAAGTTCTACAATATCCTCAATGCCGCGCCTGAGCTAAAAGACCGTGCCATTATCCTAAACGGTGTGTCTAAAGCTTATGCGATGACAGGCTGGCGTATTGGCTACGCTGGCGGCCCTGCCAAGCTCATCGGCGCCATGAAAAAAGTACAGTCACAGTCTACTTCATGCCCAACCTCCATCAGCCAAGTCGCTGCAGAAGCAGCCATCAGTGGCGATCAGAGCGTACTTGAGCCAATGGTAGCGGCATTTGAGAAGCGCTGCGACCTAGTCGTTAATGGTCTAAACGCCATCAAAGGGATCACTTGCTTGCGCCCTGACGGTGCGTTCTACGTGTATCCTGAAATCAAGCCTCTCATTAAAGCCGCTGGCCTATCATCATGTACTGAGTTTTCAGCATGGTTACTAGAAAAAGTCGGTGTCGCAGTCGTACCTGGTGATGCTTTCGGTCTTGGTGGCTATATGCGTATCTCTTACGCGACTGATGAAGCCACATTGCAAGATGCCTTGTCACGTATCGAAAAAGCCGTTGCTGACTTGGACGTTGCCGAATAAGTCACAAAGCATCGTTAGCCTTACAAGTGCTTTAACAAAAAAGACGCCGCATAGTTTCTATGCGGCGTCTTTTTTATGGTTGTTTTTGCTATTTATCCGTAAAAGCCCTCTCTCTCATCATTAAAATGATATTTTTTACGAATTATGAAAAAAACGCTTGACGTATTTTTTATCTTTGCTAGAATACGCCCCACTTAGCAAGAACTCGTTAGAGACTTCTAAGGCTCGTTGTAAGCGATTAGTTACTTACAACCTATTCTCCAATAGCTCAGTTGGTAGAGCAACGGACTGTTAATCCGTGTGTCCCTGGTTCGAGCCCAGGTTGGAGAGCCACATTTTAGTAGTAAACCTTTTGAGTCACTATAGATTCAATTATGGCATTTGCCAAAACCCCCATCAGTTTGATGGGGGTTTTTTTATGGCTTAGATTTGAAAGCAACTCTGCACTTACTCTACTGTCTTAATTAGCTTGGCAGCATAGGCAGCCAAACAACCAAGGCCAAAAGCGTCACTAATAACACAGGAGGGGTAATCAGCAGGCCTATTCTTATATATTGTCCCCAACTGATTTTGTAGTTTTTTTCTGCCAGTACATGCAACCATAATAACGTCGCAAGACTGCCAATCGGTGTAAACTTGGGTCCCAAATCATTACCGATCACATTGGCATAAATCATCAGTTCTCGCGTCGCAGCGGACACTTGCGCCTGATCAATCGCGAGCGCGCCGACCAAAGTCGCTGGCATATTATTCATAATAGACGAGACAATGGCAGATAAAAACCCAGTCCCTACTGTGGCAATGACTGCGCCCTGTCCTCCTAGCCAGTTAAGCACGCGCGCACCATAGGCAGTAAGACCTGCATTGCCCAAACCATACACCACCAAATACATACCAATTGAAAACAGGACGATTTGCCAAGGGGCTTTGCGTACGACATCACTGACAGAAATAACCGCGCCGCGTCCGCCTTGCCACAAGCGCCCAGCGATGACCATCAGTACCAGAGCCGCCGCACCTGTGACGAGTGAAATAGGCAACCCTAGCGGCTCGGTCGCAAAATAAGCAACCAATAGCAAGCCTAACAATGGAAAAGCGGCGCGAAAGACCAATGGATCGGTAATAGCGGATGCAGGGGCACTTAGATTATCGACTGGATAATGCTTGGGGATATGACGGGCATACACCATCCACAACACCAGTAGCGTCGCCACAACAGACACGATATTCACGGGCACCATAACTGCCGCATAACGCCCAAAACCAATATCAAAATAATTGGCGCTAACGATATTGACTAAGTTTGAGGTAACCAATGGCAGACTTGCTGTATCAGCGATAAAACCCGTCGCAATGATAAAAGCTAAAGCGGAAGGTGGTGCAAAATTAAGGCGCAGCAAGATCGCAATCACAATGGGCGTCAGTAATAGCGCCGCCCCATCATTGGCAAAAAAGGCAGAAATAAACGCACCCAATATAACAATCATCGGAAACAGCAGTCGCCCTTGCCCATTGCCAAGGCGTGCCACATGCAGCGCTGCCCAACCAAAAAATCCTGCTCTATCCAAGATAAGTGAGATGATGATCAGCGCTACAAAAGTAAAGGTCGCATCCCAAACAATATCCCACACGATACCGACATCTGATAGCTGCACGACGCCAAGCGCTAACGCGACCAAGGCGCCGCCCATCGCACTCCAACCGATACCCAACCCTTTCGGTTGCCAGATGACCAGCACCAGAGTGACAACAAAAATAGCGAACGCAAGCATGGCACAGCCTTACTTAGATAATAATATTAATGTGATTGTATTAACGTGACGGTCTTAGCGTAACCGTATCAAAGCGACTTTTGATTGACGCGGTTCGATAGTTCTTCAGCGCTCTCGACGCGCTCTGAATAGCGATCGGTAAGATACGCTGAGCGCCCGCGTGTGAGCCAAGTAAATTTCACCAACTCTTCGCAGACATCGACTAGGCGCAGATATAACGGAGACATATCCATGCGATTGTTATCGTTAAATTCTAAAAAGGCTTTGGGTATAGAGGACTGATTAGGGATAGTGATCATCCGCATCCAACGTCCAAGAATACGCATCTGATTGACCGTATTAAAGCTTTGACTGCCGCCACTGACTTGCATTAGTGCTAAGGTTTTACCCTGAGTCGGACGCACGCCACCCAAAGACAGCGGAATCCAATCGATTTGCGCTTTCATGATACTGGTGATACTGCCATGGCGCTCTGGACTCACCCAAAGCATCCCTTCTGACCACTGCGCCAACTCTCGTAGCTCTTGCACTTTTGGATGATCTGAATCTACATCGTCAGGCAGGGGCAAGCCTGATGGGTCAAACATCCGCACCTCACAACCATACCAGCGTAACAGTCGGCTCGACTCTTCTGCGACCAATCTAGAGAATGAGCGCGCGCGGACAGAGCCGTACAACACCAATATTTTGGGCGCATGACGTGGGTCATTGGGCGCGATTAACGACTCAATATTGATTGGTTGAATATTGTCGACATCGATATTGGGTAAATCGTCAAAGCTAGAATTTGCTGAAGCAGTAGACTCCATTATTGATGCTGGTTCGGCCTTAGTGTTTGCCATGATAAATGACCTCTCCATCTTCTTTTGTGAAGCTACTGACAGGGTTTGCTAGCAGTTCAAACACGCGCTCTGAAGGACGACATAAGGCCGCACCTTTATCAGTCACCACGATCGGACGATTGATCAAAATAGGATGCGCGATCATGGCATCGATGATGTGATCATCAGAGAGCTCAGGATTGTCTAGGCCAAGCTCATCATTAATCGCCTCTTTGCTTCTTAGCAACCCTCTTGGAGAGATTTGCATTTGGGCTAATAACTCAACTAAGCGTGCTCGTGTTGGTGGAGTTTTTAGATATTCCACCACTTCTGGCGTCTCCCCTGACGTTTTCATAATGGCAAGTGTGTTGCGAGAGGTTCCACAATTAGGGTTATGAAAAATTAAAGGTTTCATCGTCATCTTACCTATTTTATAAGTATGTTTATTGAATCGATTATTGGATTAAGGATTATCTTGCTCAGCAGATTCACTTACCCTGCAGCCACTTAAACTGTCGATGAGTGAGGCACACAATTCTGGATGTCCTGCGCAGCAGTCTTGTAATAAAAATTGAATGACGCTGTCCATATGTGAGAGCGATGCCCGATAGATAATTTGTCGGCTCTGTCGCTGTGAGACCACCCACCCTGCTCGTGCCAGCACCGCTAGATGCGCTGACATGGTATTGTGCGGCACACCGAGCTGACGGGCTATTTCACCCGCAGGGAGACCGTCAGGCTCGTGGCTTACTAGCAACCTAAACGCCTTTAAACGAGTATCTTGAGAGAGTGCAGCAAAGCTTGCAATAGCAGTAGTTATTTCCATATGTCCAATAATATAGACATATGGAAATAATTCAATGATTTTTGGATGAAATTTTTTCTTTTGGAAGTATCAAAGAACACTCACCATCGTTCAATGAACCAAACTACTTCTAACACTAATAGCTATTGTTCTTGGGAGTAACACTGGATAAATTGATTGTATTTATAGTTACAGCTTATGGGTTATAACAAGCGCGGTATTACCTAACGCTATAACTTATCGCTGCTTTGATCGGTTGTATACTCGACCAGCATGAATCAAGCTGATCAGCTTGATCAGTGGCTTTATAAGTAGCTGTGCACTACCAAGAATAAATAGCCACGTCCCATCTGTGGTGAGCGACTCTTTTAAAAAGAAAGAGCTACCAATCAAAAACCAAATAGCGATAAGTAAGTCATTTACTGCGCCCAACGCATCGTAACGTCGCTGTATCACAATATGATCTTTTCCAATATCAACATCTAGCTTTTTACTATCACTCAAAATGCATCCCTTATATATCTATATTTATTAGGCAAACAGATATATCAGGCTGCAAATGCCGCTGTCAACAGAAGGCGCTGTAAGGCGTACGAGAATAAAACATTCAAGCCTGTGACAATGGTCTATTGACGATTTTTAGATCACTTTGCCCTTACATTTTCACTGCTGATAGTATCAACAAATAAGAACACCTGATTCGAACTAACATTATTTTGGCATGCTTGCCTACAACATATCGAAAAAATATACAGACACAAAAAAACCTCAAACAACCTAATGTTTGAGGCGAAACTTGCTTAAACCCAAAGGTTTAAATTCGTTTTAAATATGGCGCAGCGGACGGGACTCGAACCCGCGACCCCCGGCGTGACAGGCCGGTATTCTAACCAACTGAACTACCGCTGCTTAGGTCGTTTAGCTTTTTTTGCCACAAGCTAGTAAGTGGTGGGTGATGACGGATTCGAACCGCCGACATTCTGCGTGTAAGGCAGACGCTCTACCAACTGAGCTAATCACCCTGAGAACCGTTAAAAAATTGCACTGCAATTTTAGGTTCGCAAGAGAAAATTCCTTAAAGGGAATTTTCTGAAGCTTTTAAAGCAATCAAGCTTTTCAACTTCTAAAGCTATCATCAGCTGTCACACTCGATGTTAACTTAACCAGCTAGGCTTGTTTTGTTTAGCCCCTTGCTGTGGGTGTGTATTATATAGATTTACGCTTGGCTGTCAAACTCTATTTGACACTTTTTTCAAAAAAATTCACATTTATATCGAAATTTTTAGCAAGCATATGTTTTTATTGATTTTATATTTTTATAAAAAATTCATTTCTTTGAGTCTCATACTCACGCATCAGTGAGAGCTTGCTCAATATCATTCTTGAGTGCTTCTGGCTTGGTTGTGGGTGCATAACGCTCAAGCACTTGCCCATCGCTACCTATCAAAAACTTAGTAAAGTTCCATTTGATACCATCTGTTAGCACCCCGCCCTTTTTGCTCTTTAAGCCATTTATAGATAGGATGGGCATCTGAGCCATTGACTTCGGTCTTTGCCATCATAGGAAAGCTGACGCCGTAGTTTTTTTGACAAAACGCGCCGATCTCATCATTGCTACCGGGATCTTGAGCACCAAATTGATTACAAGGAAAGCCGATAACGACTAGCCCTTGATCTTTGTATTGTTGATATAAGGATTCTAACCCTTCAAACTGCGGCGTAAAACCACACTTACTTGCCGTATTGACGATTAATAACACCTTATCTTGATAATCTGAAAACGCTTGTAAGCCACCATCCATATGCTCAGCGCTAAAATCATAGATCGTACTCATCATTTATCCTTAAATTATTGAGGTTTATATCATTTTACATAGATATTTAGAACTTTTGCATACTTATTCATATGAGTAAAAGGGAGGCACTCTGCACTTCCCTCTCACCCTTATAATACCATTTACTTACTTCTCAGATTTATCCAAATCAATTGACACTGAGTTGATGCAGTAGCGCATACCTGTTGTCTCTCGTGGTCCATCAGGAAATACATGACCCAAATGTGCACCGCAGTTGCTACAGGTCACTTCGATACGCGTCATGCCCAATGAGTTATCGACATGCTCATCTATCGCGCTGTTATCGACCCCTTGGTCAAAACTTGGCCAACCGCAGCCTGCATCAAACTTGTTGCTGGAGTCAAACAAACTGGCACCGCAGCCTTTGCAGCGATAAACCCCATCATCAGTCGCATCGTTATAGACGCCAGTAAACGGACGCTCCGTGCCTTTTTCGCGCATGACACGGTACTCTTCAGCACTCAAACGCTCTTTCCAATCGGCTTCGGTTAGCTGGCTGATTTCTTCTTTACTTAGTTGATTGTCTTGCATCATTCACCCTTATTTAATTATTTATTATCGCTATTTTATCGCCATACGATTATGAAAACGATGTGCTATATGTGAAGGTTGGCGACTCACTATTCAAGGCTTCAATAAAAAGAGTGTAACTATTATCAGGTGCTTTGTAGCCCTCTACAAAACATTCAACGAATAAAATAGGGTCAGTTCTATTGAGCTGATAACGAATGGATAGTGGTTTTATTATCATTAACGCAAATGAGAACATGAGCTTAGGAATGTGTCTAATAACAAAATCCCAGTTTGCAAGTATATCTTGCAATAAATAAAATTTATTTCAAACCCTTGCAATATAATTATCAATGCAATAATATCTTGCATTAGACACTAATAACATTTGTCTTGTAGCTAATCTGCTGTAAATACACTGATCGATAAAGGCTCGAAAATGATGTCTGATGGCAATAGTAAAAGCACCCAAGCGCAGCGACTGGCACAGCTGCGACGTCAAAAAGGATTCACAGCTGAGCAGCTGGCACAAGCCATGACAGCCGCTGGGGCAAAGGTCAGTCGCGGTGCTATCTCTAACTGGGAGCGCGGCACCAATGGTATCGTCTCATCGAAGCTGCCGACGCTTGCTCGTATTTTAGGCTGCAGTGAAGGCTACCTATTACGCGGCGATCTCAAAGACGAGGTAAGTGATATAGGTGCAGCAGCATCCATAGATCACAGTGCGCACCAAGATAGAGAGTCGCCTACCGATTCACTATCAAACAGCCAAATAAAAATTCAAGCAGCTGAAGCGATGACACTTGATAGTACCAATAACAACTCACACACCAATTCAATAAGCGATCATGCTATGAATACCATCAAAAAATCCGATAAATTACAAAACGTTTGCTATGACATCCGTGGCCCCCTCCTCCAAACTGCCAACAAAATAGAAGCGGAAGGTAAGCGCATATTAAAGCTAAATGTAGGTAACCCAGCACCGTTTGGCTTAGCAGCGCCTCATGAAATCTTGCGTGACGTGGCGATGAATTTATCTGAAGCAACGGGTTACTCAGACTCACAAGGGATTTTTTCAGCACGCAAAGCCATTTTGCAGTATTACCAGTCCAAAGGTCTCTTATCCGCCGTTGATGTGCGTGATGTGTATTTGGGTAATGGTGTCTCTGAGCTTATTGTCATGACCATGCAAGCATTGATGAACGATGGTGATGAAGTGCTGATCCCAATGCCAGACTATCCACTTTGGACAGCTGCTGCCAATCTCGCTGGTGGCACCGCTGTGCATTATCGCTGCAATGAAGCGGACAATTGGCATCCTGATATTGAAGACATCAAGTCTAAAATCACCAGCAAAACGAAAGGCATTGTGGTGATCAATCCCAATAACCCGACAGGCGCTCTTTATAGCGACGAGCTACTCAAGCAAATCATCGAAGTTGCTAAAGAGTACAATCTAATCATCATGGCCGATGAGATTTATGATCGTATTCTCTATGATGACAATGTGCATACACCTATGAGTACGTTGACTGATGAGGTACTGGTACTCTCATACAATGGCTTATCAAAGTCACACCGTATCGCTGGATTTCGCTCAGGCTGGATGATGGTATCAGGACGCAAGCAACATGCCGCAGATTTTATTGAAGGCTTGGACATGCTGGCCTCTATGCGCCTTTGCTCGAATGTTCAAGGGCAGTACGCCATTCAGACAGCGATGGGTGGCTATCAGAGTATGCAAGACTTAACGTCTGAAACAGGGCGCTTATATAAGCAGCGCGAGATGGCAGTCTCACGACTGAATGCAATAAAAGGTATTTCTTGCACCATGCCACAAGGGGCATTTTATTGCTTTCCAAAAATAGACCCAGAGATATACCCGATCGAAGACGATATGGCATTTATGATGGATTTACTCATTGAAGAGAATGTGTTGATGGTACAAGGCACAGGATTTAACTGGGATAAACCCGATCATTTTCGCTTGGTATTCTTACCAAACTTGCAAGACTTAGAAAATGCGATGGATAGATTGGATAGATTTTTTGCCAAAAAGCGTCAGCAGTTTGGCACAGATTAAGGTTTAATCTGTTGAATAAAAAACGCTTATTGGCATCAAGCCAATAAGCGTTTTTTTTGAGCTGACAACCTGATGCTATGCCACTACTTATCTTTTGATTAAAAGATATTTTTTAATACGATATAGCTGATCGCTGAGAGTCCAGCAGCCACTGGTAAGGTGATAACCCAAGCCAAACCAATTGGCTTCATAAGCCCCCAGTTGGTGTCTCTGTTGACGATACCAATACCCAGCACTGCCCCAACCAATGTATGGGTACTCGATACAGGCAGACCCAGTGTCGATGCACCCATAACAACCGCAGCCGCAGCCAGCTCCGCTGAGAAGCCTGAAGCAGGATGCATTTTTGCAAGGTTGGTACCAACAGTTTGGATCACTTCTTTACCGATAAACCAAAGGCCAACAATCAACGCCACACCAAAGGTGAGCATCACTGCTGGTGGCACCGCAGCTTGAGAGGCAATCTCATTGGTACGAATGACATCCATAATCGCAGCGAAAGGACCGACCGCATTGGCAATATCATTTGAGCCATGACTAAACGCAAACGCTGAGGCGGTAAAGACCTGCATCCAGCTGAACATAATAAACGTCGCTTTGGTCAAATCCTCTTTATGCTTACCGCGAATACTCTTGGTATAAATAAAGGTCGCAAGCCAAACAAGGGCGGCGATCATACCCATGATCAAGAAACCTTGCAGTGTGGTCAGGTTACTGTTGACGTTTTTAAGCCCTTTAAACACGACCAATGAGGTCATGACGGCGCCGCCTAATGCCGCAATAATCGGCACCCATTGCTTAAGCGCTTTTAGCGTATCTAAATTGGTACGCTCATTTTCAATCTTATAAAGCTCTTTGTAGTAATCGGTCTCTAAATCTGCCACAACGCAATCGTCGTCTTTGTAGATCTCTTGGTCACGTAGCATCGCTGACGTATAAGCCAACTGCTCTGACTCTGTCAGCCCACCCAAAAACTCTTTGTGGTTTTGCTTTAATACTTTTTTACTGGCTTTTAGCTTACCAATATGAGCCTCTGTTCTATCATTATATTCGATGATATTTTTCTTGATTTGACCGTACAAGATGTACGCCAATATGCCGCCTAATAAAGGTGACAATACCCAAGAAATAGCGATCGTCCCAATAGTACCCCAGTCAACGGTAGAAAATGCCGTGGCACTACCGCCCAAATCAAACCCAAGAACGATAGAACTACCAACGACGCCACCAATAATCGAGTGGGTGGTCGATACGGGTAAACCTTTACGAGTCGCAAAGAGCAGCCAAAATGCTGCTGCCACTAGGGCTGAGAGCATGACATAAATAAACTGATTGGGTGAGACTGATAGACCATCTAAGTCAACAATCCCTTTTCGAATGGTATCCGTCACCTCACCACCTGCCAAGACGGCGCCAGAGACTTCAAATATTGCGGCCACACCAAGCGCTTGAGGGATAGTCAAAGTCCCTGCACCCACTGAAGTACCAAAAGAATTGGCGACATCGTTACCACCGATGTTGAATGCCATAAAGACACCAAACGCCGTCGCTACAATAAATAGCGCCGTTTGCTGACGCAGTGTGTAATCCAAACCCCACCACAAAAAGTAGATGGTCATCGCAATCAATAAAATGGCAAAAAATAAATTTACTTTCATAGAGCCGACTGATTGGGTTGGCTCTGTAGAACTGTTGCTAATACCCATACGTTGATACGTCCTGCGTAAGCTGATTGAAATTATATGCGATTAGTAACATTGCACCGCGATACATAGAAGTTTTGATACCACACACCAAAACAACATGACATCACTGCGCAACGTGCTTTGTAAATAATGAACTCAGTGCAATAGAATGTTGACGTGTTTTTGCTGCCGTACTTTGCAACCACTCACCGCTATTTGATATCTCATTCAGACAACTGATATATTCTCTACTAAAGATACATCAATTTGCATATCACAAAGCCGCAAGATATATTGCCAAATCATTTGATTACGGTCATCTGATTACAGCAGCTTGCGGCTTATAGTTCGGTGATGTTACGGTTTTTACCCACATCTGGTACGGCAATGTCTGTTAACTATCTGCATAACTCATAAGATAGTGCGTTATTTGCGTATCTTATGCCAAAGTAGAGAGCATTGTGGGCCTATTATATTAAATATGATCACATAATGCATAATGATATTGCAAGATTTGTAACCGTGAGCGTATACGCCGATTTCATTCTTTATCGATGACAGCTCATCTTACCTGCGTTTTGCTCAGCCAAGTGGGTAAAGTCGAGGTTTTGAAGTATTGAGATAACCTCTGAACAGGGGATATCTTCCACTGGCTATTTGCTATCCGAGGCGGCTAACAGCTGCTGTATGGCATGATCTAACACAGCCAAACGCGCTTGACGCTTCTCATTAGTCGCCACAATACACCATGGTGCTGCTTTTGTATCGGTGCGTGCCAGCATATCAGCGGCCGACTGAACGTAGTCTGACCATTTGTCACGGTTGCGCCAATCATCTTCAGTCAGTTTGAATTGCTTGTGCGGTGTGTCTTTACGAGCTTCAAAACGCTTGAGTTGCTCTTTTTTATCAATCGCCAACCAGTATTTAATGACCAACGTTCCAGCTGTTGTTAAGTCGGATTCGAAACGGTTGATTTCATCATACGCGCGTTGCCATTCTTCATCGGTCGCAAACCCCTCAACACGCTCAACCAATACTCTGCCATACCAAGTCCGATCAAAGATGGCAATACGGCTAACACGGTTGGTTTGTTCATTGGGCAGTTTGGTCCAAAACCGCCATAAATAAGGGTGCTGGTTTTCATATTGCATCGGCGCGCCGATATTATAAATCTGATACTCACGGGGATCGAGCGCTGCCACCAATCTTTTGATCGATCCGCCCTTGCCAGCCGCATCCATGCCCTCAAATGCAAAGACGACATGGCGACCTTGACGCGCTCGTAACAGCTCAGCGAGGCGCGCTTGTTTCTCTGCCAACGCTTTATTGTAGTCGGATTTACTTATCTTTGAGCTCTCGATATGGGTCAGCTGTTTGGGGATCTTTGCTGGTACAAATGGCGCCTGTTCTGCTTTTGCTGTCGAGTTTCGCGTTTTAGACTTTGATGGTTTTGCTACGGGCTTCATCTGACTTGGACGACTACTGGTCAGCGCGGTTTGCATTGCTTGTAAGACTTCGTGACAAAAATTATCTGCTGCGGTCGATTTGTCATCACCGTCAATGATGATCCAGTCTTCTTGCTGGCGCAGTAATGTCACTGCCACCTCATTGAATTTTTCGACAACTTTTTTATGGTTCCAGTCAATTTGATACAAAAACTGTGGATCTGCCTCATCATCTTGTAGGCGCTCGTGCAGCGTCTCGATATCGACATGGAACCAACATTTAAGCAATCTGGTGTGGTTGGCGATCAGGTCTTGCTCAAAGACTTTGAGCTCACGTAACTGCTGTTCTAAATATGCTTGCCATGTCGCCATGACCGATGTGCTTGTCTCAGCATTCTTATTATCCTTGCTCGATGCACTGTCTTCACCCTCCGATGTTGCCAGTCGCATCACATTATAGAGTAAGTCAGCATACCAATTGCCAAAATACACCATCACATCACCATGACGCGGCATCGCACTGGTATGCGTTTGCCAAATAGGCTGGTAATCTAATGGAGAATGGCCCGCCGTTGCTTCAACCTTGAGCAGCCTTGGGTCAACCCACTGTCTTAATTGCTTGACAGCCGTTCCCTTACCTGCCTGCTCCATACCATTGACCAGTACCAATAGCCCCGTTGGTTTATTGAGCGTTGGTGGCGTTTGTTGCCGTGTGGCTCGCAGTGCGTATTGTGCCGTAACCAACGCAAGCCTAAGGGCGTCCTTATCCATCGAAAACTGACTTAAGGGGTTTGGCGTTAGACGTTGCTCGATGACTTGCTCACTAAATTGTGCACTCACCGCTTGTAGTGCCGCAGGTTCAGTAGTATCATTTTTTTTGGACATGAGTGGACTCCCTCTTATTTTTATCATATGGCAGTAGGATGATACGTGGCCATTAAAAAACGTTAAGCTCTAGACACGCTAAGCTCTCTTAGCTGGCTGTTTTTTTGACAAAGGCGATTTATTCATTATTAAAAATTTATCTCTTTGATTTGCAAACCACTTAATCATAGCACCACGCCCATCGAGTAAATAATATTGCTATGTAACAGTTTGACATTTGTATTCTTATTTATTTTCTTTTATGGTGAAGACCTTTTTTCACGCTTACCCAATAGATCATCGAAATTTATTATATGTTTTAATGCGTTGATGAATTCTCGCTACTTTATACTCAACTCAAAAATACTCAATTCAAAAAGATATTTATTTTTATAGGATTTACCGCCATGACCGCCTTAGTCGATTTACAGCAACATCTGACCCGTTTTTGGGCGTTGCCGCATCATCAAGATGAGGCTTTAAACACTAAGCTCAAAGCCGTACAATCATGGCAACAGGCACGTCTTCAGCGCACTCACCGTGCGTTATTTGAACAACCCAAAAACCAGTTAATGGCAGATTATTTTTTGACGCAACTATATGGAGGGGAAGAGTTCAAGCTGTTGGCAGAACAGCTGGCTCGCATCTTACCAAAAGCTAAGAAGTTAGAACGTTTTGCAAAAGAATCTGCGCTAGACGCCGGTAGCATGGGGATCCAAGCGGCGATTTTTGCGATTGAGCTGGACTTGCATTTGGCGCAGTGGCTACTGGATAACGACTTGCCAGTCAATGAAGATACGATGCTCACAGCCTACCGCGCTGTCAATGAAGAAAACGAGCGCCGTCTACAGATAGCCAACCTAAAAGACGTCTGTTATCGCACTGACAAACACCTAAATTCATTTATGCTCAAACAAGCGTTTTCCCTAGCAAAAGGCACTGCCTACCGTCACGGCTATCAACCGCTTTATGACTTTATCGACACAGGCTTTAAAGCCATGAAACCGCTCAGCAGTGTCAGCAGCTTTATTGAACCGTTTTGCACACGTGAGCTATCCATTATTGATCAGGTCCACAATAACGATAATGACGGTAAGCCAGTAGCGTTTGATGTATCATAGTTTGATGTAGCAGCCTATAACCGCGCCAAAAAGACAATCATAACAACAAATCCTAGGATAATGTGATGACCGACACGCCAAATAGCCCCCATACTGACTTGCAAGACAAGCTGGTAAAAGACAGTATCACTCATGATCAAAAAATCAGTGCAAAAGTATTGAGTACGCAGACATCATCGCTCAATAAAGCCAGCAGCCAACCTGCTGACAATAACAATGATTTTACCAACGTCCAAGACCTACCAACCGGAACGCCGCAAGGCCAGCAAACCACTATGCCAAATAACGAAAACACCGCTCATACCAGCAGCGCAGCACAGACATCAGCACAAAGACAAGCCCTCTTCAATCAGCGTGATGATATCAATAACCCACATACGCCTGAGACCGATGGTAACGAGCAAACGCATTTTGGTTATAAAACCGTCAATAAAGCCGAAAAACAAGCCCGTGTGGCTGATGTATTCACCTCTGTCGCCAAAAAATACGACATTATGAATGACTTGATGTCATTTGGTATTCATCGCCTATGGAAGCGCTACGCCATTAGCCTATCAGGCGTTCGTGCGGGTCAACATGTACTAGATATTGCTGGTGGTACTGGCGATTTGGCCAAAGTATTCAGCCGTGAAGTCGGTAGAAACGGTCACGTTGTGTTGTCTGATATCAACGCTGCCATGCTAGAAGTGGGCCGTGAACGTCTGATCAATGCTGGCTGTAACAATGTTGATTTTGTACTTGCGAACGCTGAGACGTTGGCGCCTTTTGATGATGAGAGCTTTGACTTGGTGACCATTAGCTTTGGTTTGCGTAATGTCACAGACAAAGACGCAGCGCTAAAAGCCATGTACCGCGTCCTAAAACCAGGCGGTCGCTTATTGATTTTGGAATTCTCAAAACCTGTGTTTGAGCCGCTATCTAAAGCCTACGACTTGTATTCATTCACAGCGCTGCCGATGATGGGCAAGCTGATTGCCAACGATTCTGAAAGCTATCAATACTTGGCGGAATCAATCCGTATGCACCCTGATCAGCAAACACTCAAACAGATGATGCAACAAGCTGGCTTTGAGAATTGTGATTATCACAACTTGACTGCGGGCATTGTCGCTATACACCGCGGCTTTAAAGCATAACGTACCACTAGCAACGCCATATTGAATCCAATACCCTACGCGCCAACTCAAAGGCGCTTACTGACTGATGCGAGAGCCTTATGCTGACTGTTTTATTACTGGCTGGTGCCGAAAAGCTGATTAACATTGCCATTGCAAGTGACGAGATCACCAAAGCCGGTCTAGCCCCACTTGCGGGCAAAGTATTGCGTCTCAATATGGCCATGCCTGACATTGATTTGGACGTGCTATTCACTCATGAGCGTTTGCGTTTTGAACCAGTGATGACAGAAAGCGTATTTGAGCCAAGCGGGGAGATGAATGAGCGTCAAAAAGCCAGTATGGAGCGTGCCCGTCTGGGTCATAGCCGTCCAGACTGCACCATCACTGTCGACAATCCAGCGCAGCTACTTAATCTGATGCGCGGCACTGAGGGTAACTTACCAATCGAGGGCGATTATAAAGTGCTGATGCAACTAAAACAGTTGGTGGCTGGTTTTGACCCTGATTTGGCAGGCCAACTTGAGCCACTGATTGGCAAACCAATGGCGAGTCAATTGCATCTGCTCATCTCTCAGCTTAAAGGAAGCTGGCGCAACAATGCCAAACGTGCTTTTGACGATGTCAGTGATTGGGCCAATGACGTAGCAGGTAATGGCGCGCCTGATCCTGCTGAGGTCGCTGAAGCCAATGACCTCAAACAGCAGATTCTAAAGTTGCGTGCAGATGTCGAACGCGAGCAAGCCAAGCTTGATGCGATCAAAGCAGAGCAAGCCCATTTCCTTAATAACTCGTTCCATCAGTAGTTTTTTATTGGCAATGTGTTTAATTCACGATGAGTAACTCCTATTGCTGATAGGATTTACTTATCATGAGATACAGCACCTGCCCTATTTTCGTTTTTGTCCAGAGTACCCAATCCCATGCTACTATCCCACCGCGCCCGTCTACTTGAGCTTTGGCGTATCGCCGCGATGTATCGTCTTGATACTCACCTACCCCTTGAAGAGGCGCCGCAGCTACAACCGTTAGCGCGTCTAATCCGTATTCATCCAGCAGCGTGGGGCAAAGATCATCAGCCAAATGGGATCAAGTACGCGCTTGAAGACATGGGTACGCTATTCCTAAAGTTAGGCCAGCTACTCTCAACGCGGCGCGACTTGGTACCACCTGAGATCATCGCTCAATTAGTGCAGCTACAGGATAAGGTCAAACCCTTTGATGTAGATATTGCGATCGGCCAGATTGAGCATCCAAAACAGGGGCTTGGACAACCCATCAATACGTTGTTTGCTCGCTTCGATGTCAAACCATTAGCAGCAGCGTCTATCGCTCAAGTCCATACCGCAGCCTTGCATGATGGGCGTGAGGTGGTGGTTAAAGTCGTGCGTCCCGATATTCGCACGGTGATTGTCTCTGACTTTGAATTGCTAAGAGAACTGGCAAATTGGGCTTCTGCCCGTATCGAGGCGGCACGCGCCGTTCATATCATCGATATTGTCGAAGACTATCGACAAGTAATGCTCAATGAGCTGGATTTAACGCTTGAAGCTGACAATACCACCCAGATGCGCAATAACTTCTTGGGTTCAGCATTGATGTATGTGCCTGAAGTCTATGATGCTGCCAAGAACGTGATGGTCATGGAGCGTATCCAAGGGGTTCCTATCTCACAAGTTGAGATATTTGATCAGTTGGGTTATGACCGTGCCGCGCTTGCAGAAAAAGGCTTAACGATATTTTTTACCCAAGTTTTTCGTGATAACTTTTTTCATGCTGATATGCATCCAGGCAATGTCTTCGTAGAAACACCGCCTGTCAAAACACTGCATGAAGGGATGGCAGCGGTTGATTTGGGTCATGAGCCACGCTATATCGGGCTTGATTGCGCCATCATGGGCACCCTATCAAAAGACGATCAACTTATCGTGGCACGTATGTTACTTGCGGTCATGAATAACAACTTTACTGCGGTCGTTGATATCGTTAGCCGTGCAGGTTGGATACCACCAAATGCGGATAAACATGCCCTAATGCGTGATATGAAACGCACTGTTGGCCCGATGCTACAAAAATCAATCAATGATATCGATTTTGCTGGTGTACTGATGCAGATTTTAGACATTGCCCGTCGCCATCATATGAGTATACCGCCGCAGCTAATGCTCTTGCTCAAAACATTAGTTCATGTAGAGGGACTTGGTCGCGACTTGTATCCTGATCTTGATATCTGGTCACTTGCCAAGCCAATTTTGAGTAGCTGGATTAAAGAGCAGCTAGATCCCATGCGTAATCTGCAACAGTTGCGCCAGCAATTGCCTGAGCTGCTCTTGTCTACCACCGATATCCCAAAGCTACTGGACCAAGGTTTACAAAGCCTTGCCTCACAAGGATCACGCCAAGACAGCCAACTGCGTGAGATACAACAAATCCGTGCTGATATGCTCAACGACCGTCGCCGCGACTGGTTAGCGTTGGCAGGATTTGGGATTAGTATTGGTATTGCAACTCAAGTGGGCTGGTTTGCGCCTGTCTTTTACTTATTGGCGATTTTAGTGGTTGTGTGGCGCATTCTGATTTAGATCAAAAAGAACAAATGCCCGTCATTGTCTCATATCAAATGGATGCTGAATATGCTAATTTAATGCCAAGCAATCGCATTGTCTATAGGAGACCTTATGTTATCACTACCATTGTCACAGACTCAAAGAACCGAAAACTCAAACCACAGCGACGCCATTGCAGCCATACAAGAGCGCTTCGGTAAGCAGTTGAGTGTGAATTCGACAGTGCGTGAGCAGCACGATCATACCATGACTTGGCTGGCCAATCAGCCGCCAGATGCGGTATTGACTGTAAAAAACAAACAAAGAGGTCGCCGCGGCAGTCGAGATTTGCAATCAGTATAAGATGCCAGTGATCGCTTTCGGTATTGTCTCATCATTAGAAGGTCAATTGAACGCCCCTTACGGTGGTCTATGCATCGATATGCATGCCATGGATGCTATTTTGCAAGTCGATAGTGACGATTTGACGGTCACCGTACAGTCTGGCGTGACGCGTGAGCAGCTGAATCATTACTTGCGCGATACAGGGTTATTTTTCCAATAGACCCCAGCGCCAACGCCAGTATCGGTGGCATGGTTGCCACTCGTGCCTCAGATACCAATGTGGTACGTTATGGCACCATGAAAGATGAGGTACTCGCGCTCGAGGTGGTCACTGCGAGCGGAGATATCGTACGTACAGGCACGCGGGCCAAAAAATCTGCCGCAGGGTATGATTTAACACGGCTGAAATCAAAACATACATAGAGTCAAAGCAATAACCAAAAAAAATGCGCCTGCTTTTAATTAGAGGCAGGCGCATTTTTAATGCTCATTGTCATAACATTTGATCAATGGCCATTTGTGTCAAAACCCGTCCGCGAGCGGTACGAAGGACATATCCTTGTTGAATCAAATAGGGCTCAATCACATCTTCTAGTGTGCCGCGATCCTCAGCCATTGCCGCTGCCACAGCTTCCACCCCAGCGGGACCACCATCAAAACGCTCATGCAAAATCTCAATATATCGTCTGTCTAGGTGATCAAGTCCTCGTCTATCCACTGCCAACATATCAAGTGCACTGCCTGCAATGGCACCATTGATACTACCATCGCCTTTTACCTCGGCATAATCACGCACACGGCGTAGCAACCGGTTGGCAATCCTTGGTGTACCACGAGCGCGGCGAGCAATCTCAATCGCACCATCTTCACTCATAGGTACGCGCATCAAGCGTGCAGCCCGCGTGACAATCGTCGTTAGATCCGTAATATTATAAAATTCAAGGCGCTGGACAATACCAAAACGGTCACGCAGCGGTGACGTCAATAGTCCTGCTCTCGTCGTTGCTGCAACCAAGGTAAAAGGTGGCAGATCAAGCTTAATAGAGCGCGCAGCAGGCCCTTCACCGATCATAATGTCCAGCTGAAAGTCTTCCATCGCTGGATAAAGTATCTCCTCAATGACCGAGCTTAGGCGATGAATCTCATCAATAAATAATACGTCACCCGCCTCTAAATTGGTCAGCATAGCAGCCAAATCCCCTGGACGCTCAAGCACAGGCCCTGAGGTAGAGCGCAGATTACCCCCCATTTCACGAGCAATGATATTGGCAAGGGTCGTTTTACCCAGTCCTGGCGGACCAAATATCAGGGTATGATCTAACGCTTCGTCGCGGCCTCTCGCCGCACCGATGAACACCTCCATTTGCTCACGTACCACTGGCTGACCAATATACTCAGCCAATAATGCTGGTCGAATATTGGCATCAGGTGCATCACTGGCGCCTTCTAGCGGATTAATTAAGCGATCTTGCATCATAGAATTTATCATTATATTAAAAAATTAGGTAACAAATAGCATAACCAAACGCTGCGCATAAGTCATGCAAAACATCATAAAGTAGAGACCAAAACGAAAATAAGCGACAATCAATGTCGCTTATTTTTTACTACATTATCAAATTGCTATCGATAGAGAGCGGATACGATCTAAAAACCAGATAGCTGCTGTAAGGTCGCTTTTAACAAGCTTTGAGTATCGTTAAAGGTATCGCCTTTGCTTTTAGCCGCTTTGATGGCGAGCTGAGCTTCTTTTTCTTTGTAGCCCAAGCTAATCAGCGCCCCTTCTACTTCAGCAATGATACTGCCTTCTTGAGAGACAGGCGTTGCCTCGGGCATAAGCGCCAATGAGCCATTATCCACTTCGATATTCTTTAGCTTATCTTTTAACTCAATCAATAGACGTTGAGCGGTTTTTTTACCGATACCCGGTATGCGCGTCAATGCCGCCTCTGACTCTTGTTCGACATGCATTTTTAGCTCAGCCGCTGACATTGCAGACAGCATCGCTAGCGCCATTTTTGCTCCAACACCATTGATCTTGATGAGTTGGCGAAAGACATCACGCTCTTTACGATCAATAAAACCATAAAGCAGCTGGGCATCTTCACGAACATGAAAATGCGTCCAGATGCTCGTTTGTTCATTGAGTTGTAATTGGCAAAATGACGGTAATGGCAGCTCGATATCATAACCCACACCAGAGGTTGTCATGATACAAGCTGTTGGTGCCATTAAGTACTGCACCTGTCCAGTAATCAATCCAATCATTATTTTCTGCCTCTAATAAAGGTTATCATCAAGTAAAATCAGCTGCCGTCTACCGCGCCATACTGTTTTTTGCTAGCCTGTCTATCACTAGTAGAAATTCACCATACCTTCGAGGCTAATTGGACGGATTTTATGCGCTTGACCAGCGGAACCAAACGCTTCAAAACGATTGGTGCAGATGTCTGACATCGCGACCATAGACGCTTTGAAGTATTTACGTGGATCAAACTCGCTTGGATTATTTGCCAAGAACTCACGGATAGCACCTGTTGAGGCTAGACGCAAATCGGTATCGATATTTACTTTACGCACACCATGTTTGATCGCTTCTACGATTTGCTCAACAGGCACACCATACGTTTCGCCAATATCACCGCCGTTTTCATTGATGACTTTTAACCATTCTTGCGGCACTGATGAAGAGCCATGCATCACAAGATGCGTGTTAGGAATACGGGCATGAATCTCTTTTACACGCTCAATCGACAAAATATCGCCTGTCGGTGGACGCGTGAACTTATAAGCACCGTGACTCGTACCGATAGCAATCGCTAGCGCATCAACATTGGTGTCTTTGACAAATTGTTCAGCTTCGTCGGCACTGGTCAAAAGCTGCTCGTGATCCAATACGCCTTCAGCGCCAGAGCCATCTTCTTCGCCAGCCATACCCGTCTCAAGACTACCTAGACAACCGATTTCGCCTTCTACAGAGACACCGCACGCATGTGCCATTTTGACCACTTCACGAGTGACGCTGGTATTGTAATCATAATCCATTGGCGTCTTGCCATCTTCACCAAGCGAGCCGTCCATCATCACAGATGAAAAGCCAAGCTGAATTGAACGCTGACAAATAGCGGGTGACATGCCGTGATCTTGATGCATCACCACTGGAATGTGTGGCCATTCTTCGATAGCAGCGATAATCAAATGACGTAAAAACGCTGACCCTGCATAATTACGTGCGCCCGCACTGGCTTGGACAATGACAGGTGAATCACAAGCATCCGCAGCCATCATGATTGCACGCATTTGCTCTAAGTTATTGACGTTAAAGGCAGGAACACCATAGCTGTGTTCAGCGGCATGATCTAAAAGTTGACGTAAGGAGATTAGGGCCATAAGATGCTCTCTGATTAGATTTTGAATGGTATTTTAAGTACAGCTTTGTGACAATCATCCCTCTGTTTGCTCGATGCCATCAACGATATGCTTGAGTAAAATTCTAAAGACTCTAGGGCATGATTATCACGCGGTGATTATAGCAAAAATTGTGCAGGCTTCGTAGCGATTGCCTGACTATTTGTCAGCCTAATCTGTCTCTTTGGTTCAATGCGCTTTGCCATGCGCCAGACCTATTGCCTATATGTCAATTTACCTGTGTCTTAATCTTATAGCACATAACGCAAAAAGCCTTGGCAATCACCAAGGCTTTTCTAGTATTTCGAGGCTTATAGAGCAATGACTGTGATAATGGATGACTTACAATAGTACCCAAAAAGTCAGTCATTTAATTACTTAGTACTGCTGTTCTGCATCAACTGCAACATCGTTAGCACCGTCAGCAACAGCGTTAGCGCCATCAGCAACAGCTTCAGCAGTATTTTCGACCGCTGTATTAGTACCTTCGGCGATAGCATCACCAGTGTTTTCTAGAGCATCTGTTGCAGCAGCACCCGCAGTGTCTGCACTTTCAGCAACTTCAGCACCAGCGTCTTGTGCAGCAGCTTCAGCTTCGGCAGCAGTAGCTTCAGCAGCGGCGGCATCAACATTAGCTTCAGCGTCATCACCAGCTGACTCAACAGCAGCTTCCGTGTTTTCTTCTGTTTGTTGGCTACATGCAGTAACTGCAAAAGTACCAGCAAGTACGCTAGCAAGTAACAAATGACGTTTTAACATAATAAACCTCTCGTAAATAATGCATGTCAAGATACATGGTCGCGCTATTTTATAGAGTGCGAATGAGACATGCAATAATAATTTTCAGTGTAGAAACAAATAATTACTGCTTAATAATCTATGACTATAAATTTTAGCTATATCAATATGAATAAGCCAAATGAAAGTCAAAATATTATTTTCACAGACTACCTTAGATGCTTACTATTAGTTGTACGTCTAGTGTTACTAAAATGCAGAGTAACGTTAAGTCATTAGGTACTGATTTGCAGTGCAGCCACGGCTGGGAGCACCTTACCTTCCACGAACTCCAAAAATGCACCGCCGCCTGTGGACATATAGCTGACACCATCAGCAACTTGATATTTATCAATCGCCGCTAATGTGTCACCGCCACCTGCGATTGAAAAACCGTCGCTGTCTCTTACAGCTGTTGCTAGTATTTGTGTCCCTTGACCAAATGCATCCACTTCAAACACACCAACGGGCCCATTCCACAAAATTGTCTTTGCATGAATGATAGCATCAGCAAGCTGTTTGGCACTCTCTGGTGCAATATCCAATATCATGTCATTGTCGCCAATTGCATCAACAGACTTGATGGTTGCCACTGCCTTTTGCAATGAGCCAGTAAAATCAGCAAAATCGATGTCATTTTTGTCAGCAACGACGACGTATTCAGGCAGTAATACCTCAGTGTTGGACATGATATCGCGCGCAGTGTCGACTAAGTCTGCCTCGTATAGCGACGCGCCCACACTATGTCCTTGCGCCGCCAAGAAAGTATTGGCAATACCGCCGCCCACGATGATCTGTGTACAGACTTCTGCCAAACTATTTAATACTTCTAACTTAGTCGATACCTTTGACCCGCCAACGATGGCAAGCATAGGCTGCGCTGGTGTCTCAAGCGCTAAGCTTAAGGCGTCTAATTCAGCTGCCAGCAAAGGGCCTGCGCAAACGGTCTTATCTGCTTGGTGCATCGCTTGGGTCACACCTTCTGTCGATGCTTGCGCACGGTGCGCTGTACCAAATGCATCCATGACAAAAACGTCGCAAAGATCCGCATACTTCTTCGCTAGAGTCGCATCGTTTTTCTTTTCACCGTCATTAAAACGCACATTTTCTAGCAGTACAACTTCACCAGGCTTTACAGAGGCGCCGTGAGTCAGATAGTCATTGTTAAGACGCACGGGCGTTGATAATTGCGCGCTCAATTTGTCTGTCAAGTAGTCAGCAACTGGAGCCAATGAATAAACAGCCTCAGGATTTCCTTCTATTGGACGTCCTAGATGTGAGCACACAATGACAGCAGCCCCTTTTTCTAGTGCCATTTTAATAGTAGGTAGACTTGCTTGTAAGCGTGCATCACTTGCAACCTTACCGTCTTTGATAGGTACGTTTAAATCTTCTCGAATCAATACCACTTTATCGGTTAAGTTCAGCTCACTCATACGCAAAAAATTCATTACCTGCTCCTATGCATCAATATATCTATTAATTTACGATTGCTATCCATTGTTGATATGACGAATCATTTTTCAATCATCTACGGCATATGCTCAACGATTCACCTTAAGTCTGGCTATCTTTATCATGTCTTTCTTCATCATGTCTTTATCACTGAGTCTTTATACCAGCCATCGGCGCTGTTTTATTGGGTCAAATAACAGCGCAGACATCAGCGGCGGTGTATTCTACCAGTTTTCGAGCAAAGGCTCACAAGCAACCTTCGATGAATTTTAGCAAAACGAACCTATCTGCTCAGTCATTTAAGGTTTATATACAAATGAAACGATTGTAGTTAGGCGCTTTAGTCATATCAATAAACAGTAACATTTCGTGGTGGTACTCTGCAGTCAGGCTCTTTATGATAGAAGCGTTGACAATAACAATAACCTTTTGGGAGCACATAATGAGTATCAATTTAGACACAGCCAAACAAAATCTTTTAAAATTAAAAGATGAGTATGAGTCTCGTATTGAAAAGATAGAAGATCATATCCAAAACCCACAAGATGACCTTAATGAGCATTGGGAAGATCAAGCTATTTCTTATCGTCAAAACGACATGCGTAAAAATTTGATGACAGAGGCACGCCAAAACCTCATCTATGTCGACAATGCATTGGGCCGCATTGAAAATGGTACGTATGGTGAGTGCGAAGTCTGCGGTGAACCGATTGAAGAGCCACGTTTAGAAGCGATTCCTTATGCAACTTTATGCATGGAACATGCCGAATAGCTATCATACCTTATCCAAAAACGCATTTTATTCAGCAGGCGTTTTCCATTGAGAAAATGCCTGCTGCCATTCATAGCAACGCTTAGCAATACTCTCTACTGGCAAATCCATAATATCACCAACGACAGCCACAAGAGCAATCGGCAGATCGACTAATTCTGAAACGTTCTCTGCTGTCAGCCCGCCTATGACGCATATAGGTATGTCTTGCTGACACCCCTCGATTAGCTGTTGACGCGAGATGACATCTGCGTTCGGTTTGGTAGTAGAGGCAAATATAGCCCCCATCGCAGCATAACTTGCGCCATCATTTTTCGCCTCTTTAACCCATTCAACATCGCTGTGGCACGTGCGACCAATTATTTGACTTGGTTTCAGAGATTGTATAGCGTCACAAATTTTGCCATCTGTTTGCCCAAGATGTACGCCAATCCCCAACGTTGATGCTAATACCACATCATCATTCATGACCACTGGCACATTGTACGATTTAGCCAATTCGACAATTTTTTTTGCTTCCCTCAAGAGTACCGAATCGCCGTCAGCTAAGCTCAGAACACGCTTGCGCCGAATCTGCAACAATGCAATGAGCCCCGTAGATAATGCCGCATCTAACTTTTGATACAACAATTCAAATTCATCATCATTGGTCAGCAAATATAGCTTGGGTATCGCAGATGAGGTTGATGACTGGTTCATAGGGCAGATCCTTAATCTTAAACTCAACACAATAAAAAGGCTGTTATATGATATAACAGCCTTTTTTACATACTTAGATTAACACACCAAGTGCAACGCTAATTAATATTATAGAACGCCTGCATA
>NZ_JAKDJE010000104.1 GCF_030454045.1 Psychrobacter sp.
AGACAGTATATAGCTTTAGAGCCTACGCCAGCATGAATAATGTCCATTACACCACAATCTCAGTAGTGGTTTGACCTTTGGCGTATGAGCGAGGATCAGCAAGTGTCTGGGAGACACTTGCCCGAAGCGCAAGACGTAAGGCTATGCCTGTAGTGAAATATGATTTTGTCATCAAGACCTGAAATACGGGTTTGATGCTTACGTACTAATGCAGGCTCAAAGCTGCTATCACGGTCTCTTGGGGTGGAGATCTCAAGCTCGCCTGTGTCGCTACGGACTCTCTTTTTAGTGTGCCCATTGCGCTTATTAGGCCTGTCTGCCTTTTCATGCTTGGGGTAGCCGAGATGCTCTTCCATTTCTGCTTCTAAGGCAGTGTCGATGAAGGACTGCATGAGCTGCTTTTGAAAGTCTTTGATGTCATCGAAGCTTTTCATGCTGCTGGCCATTTGCTCAGCCAGTTTCTTGATGTCAGATTGAGTAGTCATTGCTTATTCTCCTGTTAGTGGATTATAAGCAGTTACACAGAGTTTGGGAAACTCCCCCCAATGGGTTTAGATGATTGATGCTTATAGTATCGATATAACCTTATTATGGCGTACACGTTTGGATCATTACCCAATGACGTTCCACCATAACCATCATGGTGATATAACCACCATGTGAACGAGCCATACTCTCTTTTGTCAAGAAGACAAGAGTTAAAAAAGACAGCGGATTGTCTCTCTTCGGCACCACTCCCTCTTTTTTTCATGATGATGGCAATAGCGTTAAGCACTGACTGGCCAATCGCCGCATGCTTACGCGTAATAATGACCATGTACGACCTGTAATCGTTTGTCTATCTACTGTTTTTAGCCACCACAAGTGTGCTAAAAATATAACAAGCGTTATCCACCTGTTGGTTTGATCGGCCATTTGATCGCTTGGTTTGTACCTAATCTATATACCGTTAATAGCTTCTACAATCAGATTGGGCGTTATTCACGAAGTATTGGTACACATCATCATTGAATGGCTATCGCTAACCACTCACCCTGTTTTATGTAAGACAAAAGGAGTTGTCCTATGAAAAACCACGATGATCCCTCTGGATATTGGCGTGCCAATGTGCGGCTGATTTTAGGTTGCCTAGTCGTTTGGGCGCTGTGTTCCTATGGTTTTGCTATTTTGCTACGGCCTTTGTTGGCGGGCATCGCCATTGGCGGTACTGATCTGGGCTTTTGGTTTGCGCAGCAAGGCTCTATTGCGATCTTTATTATCATCATCTTTTTTTACGCGTGGCGTATGAATAAGTTGGATAAACAATATGGCCTAGACGAGGAATAGCCTTATGAGTCAATTTGTAATTAATATTATCTTTGTGGGGCTGTCTTTCGCGCTATATTTTGGGATTGCGATTTGGGCGCGTGCAGGGTCAACCAGCGAATTTTATGTGGCAGGTGGCGGTGTACACCCCGTACTCAATGGTATGGCAACAGGCGCAGACTGGATGAGTGCGGCGTCATTTATTTCTATGGCAGGTCTACTCGCGGCAGGCGGCTACGGTGCGTCTTCTTATTTGATGGGCTGGACAGGTGGCTATGTGCTACTGGCCATGCTACTGGCACCTTACTTGCGCAAGTTTGGTAAATTTACGGTTCCTGATTTCATTGGGGACCGTTTTTATTCTAAGACCGCAGCCATGGTAGCGGTTGCTTGCTTGATTATTGCGTCAACCACCTATGTTATCGGTCAGATGACGGGTGCAGGCGTGGCGTTTTCGCGCTTTTTGGAAGTCGAAAACAACACAGGTTTGATTATTGCAGCATTTGTGGTGTTCTTTTACGCGGTACTTGGCGGTATGAAAGGGATTACCTATACGCAGGTGGCGCAGTATGTGGTGTTAATTATCGCTTATACCATTCCTGCGGTCTTTATCTCGCTTGAATTGACGGGCAACCCGATCCCTGGGTTTGGTATGTTCTCAACTCATACAGAATCAGGCTTACCGCTATTGACCAAACTTGATCAAGTGGTGACAGATTTAGGCTTTGCCTCGTATACCGCTGATGTGCCCAATAAGCTAAATATGGTGCTGTTTACGTTGTCATTGATGATTGGTACAGCAGGCTTGCCGCACGTCATCATTCGCTTTTTTACCGTACCCAAAGTGGCCGATGCGCGCTGGTCAGCGGGTTGGGCATTGGTCTTTATTGCCCTGCTCTACTTCACTGCGCCTGCGGTAGGCTCTATGGCACGTTTGAACTTACTTGATACCATCTACCCACAAGGCGTGAATGAGCCTGCGCTCGAGTATGACCAACGTCCAGATTGGATGCGTACATGGGAGCAAACAGGTCTAATCAAATATAACGATCTAAACGGCGATGGCCGCATTCAGATGTATAACGATAGTGGCCTTGGCGCAGCGGAGCTGGATTTAACCAATGCCGAAACCGAAGGTGGTGATGTTGGCGCGGCTACCACGGCGGTTGACGCCGCTCGCGTCTTACACGATCTTGAAGCTGAAGGCCGCTTTGCTGATGCAGGCTGGGCAGGTAACGAGCTAGATGTCAATAACGATATCTTAGTATTGGCAAACCCAGAGATTGCGCAGCTACCACCATGGGTGGTTGGTCTGATCGCAGCAGGTGGTCTGGCCGCGGCACTATCAACCGCCGCAGGTCTACTGCTCGCCATCTCATCAGCCATCAGTCATGATTTGATCAAAGGTCACTTTAACCCCAATATCACGGATAAAGGCGAGCTGATGGCGGCGCGTATCTCGATGGGTGTCGCGATTGTGGTCGCCACATGGTTGGGTATGAACCCACCATGCTTTGCTGCTCAGGTGGTGGCACTGGCCTTTGGTATCGCAGGGGCGTCGCTCTTCCCTGCCTTGATGATGGGTATTTTCTCAAAACGCATCAATAATGTCGGCGCGATTGCCGGTATGCTCACAGGCCTAATTACCACCTTGGTCTATATCTTTATGTACAAAGGCTGGTTCTTTATCGCTGGTACGGCCAACCTACCTGATACGGCTGAATACTGGATTCTTGGTGTCTCGCCACTGTCATTCGGTGCGATTGGAGCGCTATTGAACTTTGCAGTAGCCTTTGCAGTCTCTTACGGTACCAAAGCGCCTCCAAGAGAGATTCAAGAGCTGGTCGAAAGTGTCCGTTACCCACGCGGTGCAGGTGGTGCGGTTGATCATTAAGCCGACTTTCGTTTTTATCTGTTAAGATGACCATCACTCATGAGCCATAGCTGCTTGTGGGTGATTTTTTATGGTATCACTGCTTGATTGATGAATTAACCAACTGACACATTGACCCACCGCTTTGAGGATTTATTTTATGATTTATGAGTTTATTGCGACCATCGCTGCTGGGTTTGGTATGGCTGGGTTGGCACTGATTATCACACATTTGAGCAAACTGGCAGGAAAGCGTGTGCCCAAGTGGCTGATTCCATTGTTTGCTGCCATCGGTATTTTTGCGTTTCAGATTCATCAAGAATACAACTGGTACGATCAGCAAGTGGCTCAGCTGCCAGAGGGTGTCACCGTCATCAAAAAAATCGAGGATACCGCTTGGTTTCGACCTTGGTCTTACCTAAAGCCTCAGACCGTGCGCTTTATGGCTGTTGACAACGAACGTGCGCGCAGTGCCGATCAGGGTCTATATTTGGTCAATCTATATTTGTTTGAGCGGCGTATGAGTGTACAGCAGATGCCACAAGTGATTGATTGCCGTGCGCCTGCACGTGCCGATTATAGGATACCTGTAGCCAAAGACCGTGAGCTTGGCTTGAGAGAATATGTGGCAAATACCACCCAATGGCGACCGCTAACTACTGACGATCCTTTGTTTTTGAGTGTTTGTCAGTAAAACCAGTAAAACCACACCACTACAAGATGGTTAAATCAGCAGCCTTAAGCACTTATTGATGGCGACTGACACTGGTATAGTGATGCTTGGAAGTTGCCCCCAGCAGTAACCCTGCGCACAATCCCCCAAAATGTGCGGCAAAAGAGATTCCTTGTTGCGGCATCAGTCCTTGCTTGATGGTCAGCCAGTAACCTGTTCCCATGATAATACAGGCCAATAAATATCCCCAACGCCGCGCAAATAATGCACCGCCTATCATGTAACCAAACATCGCAAAACACAACCCTGATGCACCGATATGAATAGAAGATGGTGACCCGATTACCCATGTCACCAGCCCTGAAGCCACAACCAGTTTGATAATGGTACGGTAAGCGTTTTTCTCAAACAGTCCAAATAAAAATAAAATTTGTAGCAGTGTTACTGTGTTGCCAATTAAGTGTGACAAGTTGCCATGCATCGTCCATGATGCAAATACCCCTATCATGCTACCCACATCTAACGCGCGTGGCACAATTCCAAAGATATTCCACAGTCCAAATAGCGCCACTTTATTTAAAAAAAACATGCCCCACATTGGTATGAGTACGAAAGCGTATAAACCAACAACTTGCTTTATTCGTACCACAATCAAATTGAGCAATTGCTGCCAATTCATATATCACCCTGTCCCGTAGATTGCGCTTATCTTCATGCGCGTTAATGATTTACCGCAAATAATGAACCTACTGCAGGTTTAAACGATAATAATGTCGCATCTTTGTCAGTGGCTAAGTAGCTATCATCATGTAATAACGACGTCGAACGGTAGGGAACCAAAGCTGTGGGTATGAATCGACGGGCCGCATCAATATGTTTGATTGAGTCATCAAAAAAGATATGCGGTGCAAACGTTCGTAGCACGGCTGTCTTCTCCAATCCTCCCAAAAAAAATGCCATATCGACATTCACGTTCCATTCTCGCAACGTTTTGATGGCACGCAAATCTGCAGGTGCGTTACGTGCGGTCACAAGCGCAATTTTAATTGGCGAATATTGTAATCCAGCAGGTAAGCGCTCTTGTAAATTGGACAGTTTGATCAAAAGCTCAGCATAAGGGCCTTTTTCGATCGGTAAATCACGCATTTGTGCTTCACGATCATGAAAGGCTCGCAATCCTTTTTGTTTATAGAGTAGTTCACCCGAATCATCAAACAATACCGCATCGCCATCAAACGCAATGCGTAGCTGATCGGTATCTAACTCATAAGTATTAACTGGAGTGGCGTCCAATATCGCACAAGCGCAAATGTTGGCATCGGCGACTTGCTGAGCGTCCTCACGGTTGGTCGTCAAAAACAGATCGACATTAAAATCTTTGATATATGGAGCGACAGGACTTCCGGATACAAAGGCGGAACGTGAAATATTCAAACCGTTGTCACGAATGGCATTGAGCACTTGAATGCCAGTATCAGGACTGCTCTTTGAGACGATGACGACTTCCACAAGTGGCGACTCGGTCGTTAAATCCGCTGATAGACAGTCGTTACAGTAATTATTTAGATTCAGCAGCGCTTTGATTAATGGATATCCTGCACCACTATCTAATGGCTGATCTTCACGCTTCGCCATATAATCGCGAAACTCCTTTACTGCCTCGTCAGGGCGCTGCTGTAGTAGCTGTAAAAGGTGGTTCTCAGACTCCGTTAAGTCAAACAATGCTGTCGCTGATATAGCCACTATTAAAGTATTGGTTAAATCGACTGCCATATTATCCGTTCTCTATTCTAAGCATGGTATTGGTTAATGCTCATCAGTTTAGCAATTAAACCTCAGTAGGTAAGTAAGATTTTATTATTGGCTACTCTTTAATAGTAATCCCTTTTGTACTGACAATTTATTAAATAATAATTAATTATCAATATTAACTATTAATATAAACTATACAATACTATTGAAATATATCCCTTGGCCTCAAATAAATAACTAAGAGTAATAAATTAATGCTCACCAACAGATATTAAAAAATCAGGAAAGAATAATGAATAATACTGTAGCGAATAGCAAAAAAGACACCGTTACCCAATCGCGTCAAATCGAGCAGCTTTTTGCTGGGGTCGATACCCAAGACGGCGCTGGCGTTAAACTCACTCGCGTACTGACGCAGCAGCTGCAACAGCGCCTCGATCCGTACTTGATGCTAGATAACTTCAAAAGTGACAATCCAGATGATTATGTCGCAGGGTTCCCCAATCACCCGCATCGCGGCTTTGAAACCATTACTTATATGATTACGGGGCGTATGCGTCATCGTGATAGCGCGGGTAACGAAGGGCTATTACAGAACGGCGGCGTGCAGTGGATGACAGCGGCGAGCGGTGTTATTCATTCAGAGCTACCGGAACAAGAAGACGGCGCGATGGAAGGCTTTCAGCTGTGGCTTAATCTACCTGCCAAAGATAAAATGAATGACCCTTGGTATAAAGACTTCCAAAGTGAGGACTTGCCTAAATACACCACAGAAGATGGCGTCGACGTTACGGTCATTGCAGGTACATCGCATGGCGTAGAAGGTGCAGTCACCCGCGGTGTTACTGAGCCGACGTATTTAGATATCCATCTCCCCGCAGGAACGAGCTTTAGCCAAGCCATTCCAGCCGATCACAATGCGTTTGCCTTTGTCTATCGCGGTACGGTAGATATTGAAGGTAGAGAAGTACCAACTAAGACGATGGCTATCTTAAAAAATGATGACAATACGGATGGCGTTACCATTACTGCTAATAGTAGTGAGGATACCAAAGTGATTTTAATCACGGGTCGCCTACTACGCGAGCCGATTGTGCAATATGGTCCGTTTGTCATGAATAGTCAGCAAGAAATCATGCAAGCGGTCACTGACTTCCAAAGTGGTAAGTTTGGTGAAGGGGCTTAGTCGTTAGGCTAGTTTGTTAAATACTCTATTAAATGTGAAAGCCCGTATTAGTTGTTAATGCGGGCTTTTTTTATAACAACGAAAGACCCCTTGATTCATTTAATGATATGACACCTGCTGAGTACAGGCAGGTGGCTTAATTATTCTACGATGATGTTGTGTTAAGAATGGGGTATTTACATTCACCTTGCATCATTTAATCCTTTAAAATGAGAGGTCATTTAGCATCTTTTCGAGTGAGTAAACTGACATGAAAATTGGTAATCGTAGAACGAAACATGAGATGAGTTCGAGTGAACTTACTGCTATCGGTTTAACTCTTCTATAAATTTCTTTGCCATTTTCGGACTTGTGAGTCTGATAAATTTTATATGACGATATCTAGGATCATGAAGCATCTTCGAGTAGCGAACACGCTTGCGTTTATACGTTTTTAATGTCCATAAGATAATTGAATCACGACTAAAAAATGACTTAGCAAACGTCTCAGTATTGCCTGTACCCCATAGCTCAGTTTTGGTAGCCGAGCGTATAAAAGCACGTCTTATGGCTTGATACATCGTATGAAAGAACGGATAATCTATCCAAATCACGTGATCAACGTTTGACCATTTTATTTCAGTCGTCCTGCTATAATTACCATCAAGTACCCAAGTTTCTTGCGCTAGAGAACGTTTCAGCTTTAAGAAAAAATCGTCATCAGTAGATTCTTGCCAATTCGGTTTCCAAAATATAGCATCCATCTCCAAATAAGGATAGCCTAATTTATTTGCCAAAAGACGGCTAAAAGTGGACTTACCACTACCACTGGTGCCAATTACATTTATTTTTTTCATGTGCTCGCTTCCGTAAAACTTTGAATAAAGTAAAAATATAGAAGGAGGGGGATTTTACAGAAAATTATAGGCAAAAAAAAGCCCCCTGACACGCTAGTATCAGGGGGCTTTTACTTAGAATAGAGAGCTGACGATGACCTACTCTCACATGGGCGAACCACACTACCATT